>NZ_JAYFUL010000026.1:0-74848 GCF_034928825.1 Arcicella aquatica
GAATAAATCTTTAATTTTGATACCGATGATATTTTTCATTAAAAGGCTGTATTTGTTGCTTAGGAACTACAAATTTCAGCCTTTTTTTATTAATTCTGATTTTTCATCGGGTAGAGTAAAAAGTGCTACTACTGTCTAAAAATTATATTTATAATCTTTATAAATCCTGTATCGGTTTTTCAGGACAAGACAATATCGAAAAACAATTTTCAAGGGAAGCCTAAATTATTAAAATCAGTAGATTACAAGATGTAGTTTAGATTCGATCCAAATGGCGATTACAGCCTCTTAATCCGAAAAATGATTAAAGATATTTTCTGTTGCAAGATATGTTGCAGACAATTTCTTAAAATGAAAAAGTAATTTTTTTGTCATTTTATCATTTGGATTACTTAAATCAAGACTAATATCTTCTTTAACTAATAATGCTGAGAAACTTAATGGCAAGGCCTTCTCGTCATCAATACCAGATAACACTCCTTCAAAAGACAAATTGTTTTTTATTTCATCTTCAAAAAAAACTTCATCATAACTAGGCACTGGAAAGGCAAAGTATACAACTTTTCTATCATTATCTCCATTACGATATATTTTTTTTACTAAATTATTTGGAGAATTTGTTTGCTCAAGTAAAAATTGAATAGTCCTGTTTTTTCTAAACCCTTTCCCTTTATAAATTTCTTTATTTTTATGAATAAAAGTTGCTCTCAATTCACATAGATCATCATCGTAATCAATTATAAGCTTATCCTTTCTGATTCCATCTAGATATTTCATGTCATTTGTAGGATAAGTTTTTTTGTGATAATAAAATAAATCAAAATTTCCAATAATGCCACCTAATATAGTATCATCAATAATTTTACCTTGCCTTAGTAAAAAATCATGGAGAGTTCCAGAATTATCTGTGGTCTTTTCCAAATGGCTAATTACAGAGCTTGGAATAGTTAAACGATTCATAGAACGATTTGCGAAAAATCTTCTTATTAAAATTGGAATATTCTTATAATCAGATTCAGATGAATTTATAATCCTTGGTGTAAATGGTAAAGCTTGCTCATCACTAAACTTTACAAATAAAGTTGTTTTTACTAAATATTTGTGCTTTATTAATGAGTAAAAAATATGGTATCCAATTATAATTTCCTGATTTTGTATATCAATTTTATTCATACGCAAAACATAAAGAGAGGTCAAATCTAAATTATTAATAGAGTCGTCGGTAATGTTTACATTGTTCATGTCAATAAACAAGTAATTTGAATTATGTTCAAATCTACATATACCTTTTAAGGTACTTTTTATTATAGTATTATTGATATCTAAGTTTATACAAGTTTCTATAGTAGGAAATTTTTTCTTGCCTCCAATAAATTCAATACATCCAATAGAAAACCCTCTTGTAGATTTAATACTATCAGGACCTAAATTAGCAAAATCCCTTCTTTCATATCTTAACCATTTAGTATTAAATAAGCTTTGAGGAAAATTATTAGTATTGGACCAAACTTTGTAGTGACTTTGTGCCCCACCAATATCCTGTTTAAATTCAAATAGCTGATTTTGAAATGATAACAATTTGCTTAACTCTTTCTGAAGAAAATCCATTTCAATCTCTAACTCTGACCCTTTCTTACCATAAAATATAGATATGACTTTTACATATTCGTAGAGCATTAATATTTTTTTAGGATTAAGCTCTTTTAATAGACTTTCATTAATAGTAATTTGATTACTATTTTGTTGCCAATTTGTTGCCCCGATATTAAAAACTGTTTGAGCAATTCCCCCTTTCGATAATTTTTCACTATTGTGTGTCGCTACTGAATGTTTAATCCTCCCCTTGAGAACCTTATTATTGATTATCGCACATATTTTTGCCTCATAACCATGTAGGATTTTTGCAAGAAAATCTATTCTTATGGAACCATTTTGATGCCAATTATTTTCAATGTCATCATTGAAAATAAGCTGACAATTAGAAATATCTAAAATTTCTATTCCAGATTTGAAAATTTCATCGTGATACGATATTCCTAACTCTTTGCAAGCTTCTTTATAAAAAGCAGGCTGTTCTTTTAAATGACGAAGAACAACAAACCAAGCTTTACGTATTAATCTTTCAGCAATTATAAGTTTTGTGGTCATATTTCTTTTGTAGAATTATAAGTAAAATAAAGATAAAAAAAGAAAAAGAAATTTAAAAATAATTTTGCGGAAAACTCAGTTTTAAAGCAATAATTGAGGGGAGGTTAATGCTTTTTTTAGAAAAAGGAAAAATGAGATTGTAAAGGAAAAATAATGTGTCCAATATTACATGCATTATTTTATGGACTAGTGCAATTTGAATTATCACATGGCAACTTAAATAGAAATTCTATGAAATGGTATATACTTTTTATATTTCTTTGGGTAAGTGTAGATTTATTAGCTCAAACAAAAAGAACACTAACTATCAGGGTTAAAAATGAATCTGGACAACCAGTAAAGAATTCTACTGTTGTTTCGGAGGAAGGAGAATCAAAAAATGCTGAAAAAGATGGGTCGGGAGAGGTCATTTTGTATAATCAACCACCTGTAATAAGAGAATATATCGTCAAAGCTTTTGACTATGAATCTAAAACTATTCAAGTAGATCTTAAAATAAGTAATAGGATTATAGATTTAGTGCTAAGGAAAGCAACATATAATTCTTTCGAAGGTGTGGATGTAGGAACACGGACAAAAGGAAAAGATAATTCTTCTCTACCAGTACCAGTTGATGTAATTACACAAGAGCAGTTACAGGCTTCATCATATACTGAGCTATCTCAAATTTTAAATTATCAACTGATGTATTTTAACTCAAATAGACAGGTTATTGCGGATGGTACAGATCACGTTGATCCTGTCTCGTTAAGGGGATTAGGACCTGATCAAGTATTGGTTTTAATCAATGGTAAAAGAAGACATACGTCTTCTTTGATAAATATCAATAATACTTTTGGTAGAGGAAGCGTATCCACAGATTTAAATGTTATACCGTTACATTCAATTAAAAGAATAGAAATATTACGTGACGGAGCTTCGTCACAATATGGTTCAGATGCAATTGCTGGTGTAATAAATATAGTTTTATATGATGAAAAAAATGATAATGATGGAAGTGATTGGATTTGGAAGGTTACTGGACAAGGAGGTACTTTTTTGACAAATGCCAATCTAAATTTTCAAAATAATGATAAGGAGAGTATCGTAGATGGCCAAGCAGGAGTTTTAAATTTAGGTATTAGTAAAGATTTTGGAAACAGAAACTTCCTCAATATAGCGTTAATGTTTTCTAGTAGAAATCCTACAAACCGTTCTGGAATGGATACAAGACCATTACTTTATTCAAGTGAGCCTACAAAATTGGCCAATGAAACAGATGCTAGTTTTCTCCAACGCTTTTCCTTGTTACAAAAAGAGGACTCAGCCCGTGCTATTGCCAACGGATTGGATCGCAAAAATACTCGAGTAGGTATTGCCGAAATGAGAATTGCCTCTATGATGGTGAATGGAAATATTGGTATTGGAGATATTCATAACATATATTATAGTATTCAATCCAGCCAGAAATGGGGGAATGCAACAGGCTTTTATCGTCTTCCTCGACAAACATCACAAAATAATTCAGCAGTTTTTGCCAATGGTTTTTTGCCAGAAATAAATTCCAGAATATTAGATGTATCCGCAAATGCTGGAATTAAAGGTAATTTATCCTCAACATTAACTTACGATATAAGTCAGACTTATGGTTATAATAAGTTCAATTTTTTAATAGAAAACAGCACTAACGCTTCTATAATAAATGATAATCAAAGAAGTTTCGATGCAGGGGGACTAAGTTTTAAACAATATACAACCAACTTAGATTTTTCATGGGATGTATTCAATAAAGATATGTCAGGCTTACAAATATCAGCGGGAAGCGAGTACAGATTTGAAGAGTATGGAATACAATCAGGAGAAGAAAAGTCTTGGTCTCGTCAGTTTCCTGATAACCCTTTATATCAAGGAAATAAAAATTCAGGGGTACAAGGCTTTCCAGGTTTTAAAAATACATTAAGTCGAAATAGAAACAACTGGGCTATTTATGTTGATGGTGAATTTGCATTTTCAAAAGATAAAAAAACGCTATTACAAGGTGCTTTTAGACGAGAAAATTATTCAGATTTTGGGACAAATAATTCATATAAGTTAGCACTCCGACACTTATTGATAAAACAAGATAATAAACTCTTAAATCTAAGAGGTAGTTTTTCAACAGGTTTTCGAGCACCTTCATTGCAACAAAACTGGTTTAATAACGAGAGTACTCAAAATATCGGGGGAGAACTTTCACGTGTACTAACTATCAATTATGATAAAAGTAGTATTTACAGCGGAATTATTAATGGTTTTGGATTGAACGATTTGAAACCTGAAATAGCTCAAAACTATACCTTCGGGATTGTTGGTTCTATTGACAATCTTACTTTTTCTGCTGATGGGTACTGGACTGTTGTTAATAATCGAATTATCTTCTCTGGTGTTTTCCCGACATCACAACCAGATGTAAAACGGATAGTTAATGACGCAACTATAAATAGTATCCAATTTTTTACAAATGCTGTCAATACAAATAATACTGGTTTAGATATGTCAGTAAGGTTCAATCCTAATTGGGGACAATTTATTAAAATAGGTTTTATGTCATTAGCCAACTTGAATAGAACAATAGTCGGAAACAACATTCAAGCTTCTGACGTGATTAACAAAAATTCAGATCTTAAAAGTTTATTATTTAGTAATCAAGAAAAGGTTAGGATTGAAAGTTTTGTACCAAGAAGTAAAATTATGGCAGGATTTGAATTAAAAGTGCTGGGTAGAGGAGAAGAAGAAAAGCTAAGATTTAACTGGCAAACTATAAGGTTTGGAGAGGTTGCATATGGAGAGATAGAAGCGAGTAGAGAAAGCAATCAGGTATTTACCCCCAAATTTATATCTGATGTCTCCATTTCGTACAGTTTTGATAAATATATAAAGCTTGTAGTTGGGGCAAATAACATTTTTGATATTTACCCTGACAAACAGTATATTAATTCAAAAAACAATGCGAAAAATTTTAGAGATTATACTGGTGCATTAGATAATACCAGTAATGGACGAATAATATATAGTAGATCTGCTACACAATTTGGAGCAAATGGGAGGTTTATATTCATCAAATTTAATTGTGTTTTTAACTAACTAATTTTAAAAAATGAAGACTTTTATTCAATATATTTTAATCATGTTGGCTTTGACTAATGTTGGCTTAGGTCAAAAACCCTGTGATATGAAAATTAAGTTGGTTAGGGATAACGCTCCACAATCGCCAATAGCAAATCAAGAGTTCACTTTGAAGTTTTATAAGCCCGGCACCCCTAATGTATTAGTGAAAACTATTGAGTGTGGTCCAACTGATGATTTTGGTGAAACGGTTGTTAAAATAGATATGGGTCTCTATTATCGTTGTATACTTTCTTTACCAGAAAAGAGTGGTTTTATTAATTCTGAATTTAACTACACAAAATGCGTTTCTGAGCAAAAATTTCTATTATCTCAAAGACCAACCCCACCTGTCGATCAAAAAGTATTGGCAAAACTAAGGGCAATTAAAATAGCATTAACAAATGCACGGCGTAAAATAAAACATATTGAAGGTGAAAATGAGCAAATGAAAGAAAAAATAGACTCTTTGATCAGAGTTATAGATGAAGATCTTGGGCGGGCTAAAGGAATAATATCAGACCTTGAAGAAGGAAAGAAAATTAGTGATGAAAAATTAAAAGACATACAAAAGCTTTTGGATAATGAAACTGAAAAAAATATAGTTTTGGAAAGTATATTAACTACGTATAGAAAAATGGGAATTAGGTTATTAGATTTTGCTTGTCTTAAATTTGAGGATAGGAATAGTTTTTCATTCAGCCTTCGACTTTCCAATTACGATTATACTATTGATACTGAAACAAAACCAACAGCACATACTTTTAAAGTTAACCTCTTTGCACTTACCAAAAAACCTGGTCCAGATGGTAGTAGAAGAAGACCTATCAAGTGTTCTAATAATTCTTTTGATATGCCATTGCCAATTCAATATCCAATGAAAGCATCTGATAAGGCAGCTACAGTAAATTTTGTAGTTCATAGAGACGACATAAACCTATTGAATCGTGATAATGATTTTGAAATTGAAATATTTGAATATGAAACAAATAGTTCTTTGGGAAAAGCATCTATTCCAAATACAGATTTATGTGTTTCTCCTGTCGACCCTGAGCAACCTAACATAATTGGAGTATTACAAACTGACTGTCAAAAAGTTACATTTAAAATTGAGGATGCTGGTAAGGTAGATGGAGATGTTATCAATTTAAATTGGGTGGGGAATCCTAACATCTTAGAAAACTTTACTTTAACAGATACACCTCATTACCAAGAGGTTATATTGAGTGAGGGGCCTAATCATTTTGAATTGGAAGGGGTATCTCCAGGTACTTTTCCAAGTGAAGTATCTGCAAAAGTTCAATGCTATTGTGGAAATAAAAATGGTAAATTATTATCTTTTCAAATCGGAAAAATGAAAAAGATGGAAAATTTTATTGCACTTTTTAATCAAATAGTTAGCTATCAAGGTAAGATTAAAAATACTTCAAAAAAAGGTTTTATAATAAACTATGTCCCAAGATGATGGTCAATAAAATGAAACTAATCATATTGATAGCCCTTGGGCTATGTATAATTGTACCTATAAAAGTACAAGCACAACAAACTAAGCATAGTGTTATTATTAGCCGTGAGACAAAGAAACCTATTTCTTCGGTTCGTATTAGAATCACTCAAAATGAAAAGGTAATTGCATTAGAAACAAATCAGGACGGTGTTTTTTGGTACCCTTTACTTGAAAATGGTAGATTTAGGGTTGATTTAGAAAAAAAATCTTACCAAATAAATTCTATTGAGTTAAGAGCGGGTTCTTTCATCCCAGATACTATTCGATTGAATAGTGCAATATCGTTTAACCCAAGATACGCAAGTCGCTATAAGCTTTTAGAAGACATTCACAAAACCGTAGAATTAAAGTTTGGAGGTAGTTCTTGTTACAAATCCATAATGACTCAATTAAATAGTTTAAAAAGTGATATTAAACAGTTCCAAAATTCTATCGAAAAAGAGGAAAGGGAGTGGAAAGAGCATGAGCAATTTATTCTAAATACTGATAATAAAATCAATGACATTGAAAATAACATCAAAAATTCGTTAGGCACAACATCATACAAGCAAAAAATTGAGAAAGCCGAGGCTAAATGGATAAGCAATT
Source organism: Arcicella aquatica (assembly GCF_034928825.1). Classification (NCBI taxonomy): domain Bacteria; kingdom Pseudomonadati; phylum Bacteroidota; class Cytophagia; order Cytophagales; family Flectobacillaceae; genus Arcicella; species Arcicella aquatica. The sequence continues at coordinate 7,367 of NZ_JAYFUL010000026.1, forward strand.
GCCAGATTCAAATTAGCATAAAAAAACAATTAGATACGGGATGTTATCCACTAAACAAAAATTGGGTATTAAGAACGCAAGTATTAGCTTTTGAGAGTCAACAGCTAACATACTTTTCAGATAGTATCACTAGGAAAACGGAAGTTTCATTCTCCGTTCAACGAGGAAAACAAGACACTACATATACTTTTCGTCCAATATTTAATAGAAGGCAAAATCTGGATAATTTAAGAGAATTTACGGTGTATTTGCTTGGTAATAGTCCCATTGATACTCTAAAAATATTACCAGTCCAAAATGATCGTATTAGAAATAATCAAAGCCCTAAGGAAAATAAACAAAGCAGAGTTTTAACAAAAAATATGAGCAGTTCCCAAATATCATATAGGTTAGTCGAGAACGAACCTATTGATAGAAAGCATATTTTGGGTAAGTATGTCCATATTGTTGGTACAAAAAACTGGACTTTTAAGGAGCTGCCAAGATATTATGAAATTCAGAAAGTAACTTATATTAAGCAATTGCCAAATAACTACAAGCCAGCGATTCAAATTCTTATTGACGACAATTTATATAAAAAAATATTAATTGATGAAGAAACGCTGAAAAGTCCGACACATCATTTGTTTGAACTACCACCATTAAACAGTTTTTTAATCTCATATAAACCAGATTCTTTAAATATAGTACAAAAGATTGATATTGTAATTTTGGATAAAAACAGAGAAAAACAAATATCACAAACCCTTGAGGGGAATAATATTAAAGGGCTTAATACTCCACCAGATAGTACAGTGGGAGGCTTTTTATTGAAAATAAAGACAAAGCATAAAAATAGAATTTATAATCCATAATCAATATCATTATGAGAAATTTAGAATATTACTTGAGTGGATTCAACTTCTACACTCGCAACTTTCCAAGTGGAATAGAAACTATCATCTGGGTATTCGGTAGCTTAGTACTTAGTTATTTCGTAGGGATTGTACTGAATAAGCAGTTGGTGAAAAGAAAAGATGGAGATACCGAAAGTCGTATCTTAAAAGAAGAATTTTATGTTCATCGATCCCACATATACGCTGGATATAGCACAATGTTATTATCAATTGGAATTATTGGTTATTATTGGTCAAGTGGTAAATACGGATATAAGCATCTCGAATCAACCCATCTCCTAATGTTAATTGCATGTGCTTGTTATAGTATATTTTGGTTTTTAAAGCTAAAGGAATACTATACAGCATCTTCATTGCGAAAGATTGTTGAACAACCAACCTCAGAAGAAGAGCATAATGATTTTTCAATAAAAGCTAAAAAAGCATTTGATAAATCAAAGCGTTGGGTACTTATCCTATTTTTAGGTGCCGTTGCCTTTTTGTATTCGTTCAGCCGTCCTTTGACGCTAATTTCTATTGTCATAGATGACTCTGGAAGTATGGGTAATGCACTAGCAATAGGTAAAGATGCAATAACCGAAACCATGAACAGGTTAAGTGGTAGATATACTGATATTTTTATTACAAGCTTTGGCATAGGGAATCCAACCCCCGAAGGTCCTCATACATCATTTTCTGAATTAGCACGTATAAAAAGGATTACCAATAGGAATATTGATGCAAAAACTCAATTCTGTGATGATCCGAATGAGGCAAGTGAATTTGTAGCATCTTTAATTCCCGATAAAGGTTTTGGATTGAATCAAGCGATATGGCATAATTATATAAAAACCAAAGAATATTTGACATCTGTTGACTCTTCCAATTACCAAGATAGAATTATGCTAATTATTACTGACGGAGAAGAATTTAGCAGAGCTTGGTACGATACTACTTTTTGCTCTCCACAATATGATTTCAATCGTATCTATGGTAAAAATGTCTATATGATTGATTTACACCAATCTCCAAATTCTGTTGATGTTAACGCCACTGGTGGATTTAGGACCGTTATGAGAGAATGCTATGGGAATGAACATATTTATAATGGTTTTGAACAATCAGATTATATTGATGCTCTGAATTATGTACTCAAACCTTATGAATTAGATGATAGATTAGTGTTTTGGGTAGTCATTATATGTGCGTTTCATATTTTTATAGTTTTCGTAGGAATTAGAGTGAATTTATCCAAACTCAAGGTTTCTGCTAACTAAAATTAAATTTATCTTATGAAAAATACTCTAAAAAAGCTAAAAATAATGTTGATATGGGCATTGTTTTCAGCACAATCAATAGCACAAACGAAACCAGATAACGTAATCATTTTAGTGAATGTCTCAAAATCTGTACTTTTAAAAGTCAAAAATCCACATGAAATAGCTCCTTCAGCTTTATATCCACTTATTTCAAGTGGGCAGCTTAGTTCTGCATTTTTTTTTATTAAAAAACCCAAGCAAAGCTTACTTAAAACAAACTGGATGGATGAAAAGAAAAAAATTATGTTAATCCCATTTGGAGATTTGAGTACTGATGTGGCTGTCAGAAGAGGAGTGTCAGCCGACGAATATTCTGATACAAATAAAGATTTTTTCAAAAATGCTCTTTTTAAGAAGTGGCCAGATTTAACAAAATATAAAGATAGTTCTAGCTATCGTAGGTTAGCAATTGCGAGAGCCGCTGACTTAGCACAAAAAAATGGTTTCAGTAGTTATTGGCTTTTAATTGTTGGGGATAATATTGACAGTGAAAAAAGAGGTATTATGTCATTTGAAACTGAGGTACAAAATGTATTAAATAAGTACAAGCCTTCTGAAGATATGTTAATTGGTACTATTAAACTTACTAGACTCAAAAATGATTTTGGGGCTGAGGTGCGGCATATTGTCTTGGATACTGTAAACATTAGCCCTTTTGGTAAAAAGCACTCTATTATTGTTGACACAGTACATTGTGTCAATACTGAAATAACTTTCATCAAGAAAAGTAGCAAAGACAATCGCATTGTATTCGATGAATCCAAAGCTAAACTAAGTTGGGAATGTACTTGTGATACTGTATCGGAATATACTGTTAGTGTAATAGGAACAGATGGAGCAGAAGTAAGTCCAAATCTTAGGACATTAAAAACAAATGATACTTTTGTATCACTTAAAAGCCTTAATTCAGGTAATTATAATGTTACAGTAGTTGCGGGCGGTATTTCCTCTACTTCCTACATAACTGTCAAAGGCTCGAATTTAGTTATTTGGCTTATTGTTATCGCATTAATTATATTAGTTGGCTATTTTGGGAAAAACAATATAAAGCATTTATTGGCTGTATTTGATAGGAAAAGAAAAAAGTCAAATAATCCATCTAACAATACTGGTGATTCAGACACCAACAGTAATCAAAACTACGACAGTAGTGGTTATTGAAACAAGAATATTTAAAAATAAAATCGTATAAAGTAAAAAAATAATACAAATGGCAAGACCTATCATTTTTATTGGAATTGGGACAAGTGGACTCAGGGCTGTAGAAGAAGCTCAACGCTTTTACTACTACAACACTATAGAAGGAGAACGTCCAAGTATTTCTGAGGTTAAAAACATATTTATTGAGACTAATCTTGGACAAAACTATGAATCTTTTGGAAATGAGAGCAATACATTGCCCATTAAAATTGGGCTGCCTTACCCTTCTAATACTGCAAAGGAATTCCTTGATCAAGGTATTGGAAAAAGCTGGATACCAAATGAGCTTACGAAAATGTCCCATCATGAAGTAGTTTCAGGAGCTGGTGGGAAACCTGCAATGGGTAGGCTTATTTTATGGGGAAATTTTAAAAGTGTCTATAACAATATTAAAAATACTATTAAAGATGCTGAAACAAATGCTCATGATATTAATAAAAGAATTGCAAATGAAGGAGGAAATATTGATGACATTCAAAATGGGATTGAACCGATTATCTATATCGTTGGGTCACTAACAGGTGGAACGGGTTCAGGGATGTTTATTGATATAGCAATGATGGTTCTTCAAATGGGTTATTCAAATATTTTTGGGCTACTATTGTTGCCACCCAAAATAGATGGACATACTATTTATAATATGTCGTATGGTAATGCTTATGGAGCACTGAAAGCATTAAGCAAGTTTGACCATAATGATAAAAAAGATATTATTTATAATGAAAAATGGCCCAATGGGTTAACCAGTCCTATTGCTACACAATCTCCTTTCAAATTTATTCAATTTATATCACAATCTTATAAGCAAAGAAACTATTCAATATCAACATTAGATGGTCTCTATAAAACTGCTGGTTTATACTTGTATTTAAAGAGAATAGGTTTTATGACAAAATGGATGGAAAAATATGTAGATGCAGAGAATGATGATTTGGGGTCTTATGGTACATTCAGTTTGGCAGGTGCCCATTTTCCAAAAGATGATATAGAGTCTTATACAGCTATTGAGTTAGGTATAAATCTTATTAATCGTTGGAGTCATCCCACTCATTTTTTTAGTAAGTCAAGTCAAAAGTTTGAACCAATTAATGAAGTCATTATCAATGATCTTGAAACAAAAAGAATTAAAAACATAGTTGCAAAAGCTCTGACAACTTTTGATGCGAATGCAACTCAAAACTTAATTGAAGATCTTGAAAAATACTTAAAAAAAATGGAGGAAGAAAAATTAGATAAAAAATTTCTTACTGATATTTTTGCTCCAAATATTGACAATAACTTCTACAAAAAAGCAATAATTGGGATTAACTACGCAGAAAACACGCTTAAACAAGAATTTTATGATGCCAATTCAAATATTTTTAGTGATACAGAAAGCATTAGCCTCGTGAAAATTGCTCTTGAAAAATCGGCTAAAGCGATTGAGAATATTCATAAATTTTGGAAAAATCAATATGGCGTTGGATCAGAAGTATCTGAGTGGGCAAAAGTGTTAAAAATAGAGATAGATAAATTTGATATTAATACTACTCATGATAGAAAATTTGAGCAGTTAAAAGATATTTTTGAATTAATGAAAAAGCATTTTTTAACTGCAAGTTTAGTAAAAATTGGAAATTACCTTAAGTCGGAAAAAGTAGAACAGATAATAAATGTTGAAGGAAAGGGGGGACTTCCATATATTGGACTTTATTCTCAAATTGAAGCGAAATTGGTCCTATTAGTAAGTGAATCATTTGAAAATAATCGAGAAGGTAATTTTGTATTTTCAAAGTTACAAATAGAGAATAGTGTTACTGATTCAACTATTCCTTATGAGAAAGTTTATAAAGATAAGGTACCATCAAATACATCTTTGAGTTTACAGGAGCAAAAAAGTTTTCCGTTTAAAAAAGCAGTTAAAGACGCAATTAATAATTATGAAAGCCAGCCAAATCAAAAATATTCATTTATTGATTTAGGGAATAAGGTATCTGAAGCTAATATATTAGCATATTTAAGCAGTGAAAATCAGGGATCTGTTACAATTTATAATCATATTATAGCAGCATACCGTTCTAAATTAAAAAATTCCAGAGCTATTAAGAATTATACGGTAACCGATGATCTGGCAGACAATAAAGGGACTTTATCAACAATTTTAACAAAAGTAGAGGGTCCAATATTACATATCAATGAATTAATTGATAATCAAAAATTAATCAATACGGGGCCTCTTGCAAAACTGGCTTTCGTATTAGGCATTAATAATTTAGAAACAGGTAAAGTTTTAAAAAGACTGCACGATATAGATAAAAATAATCCATTCCCAGACACTATTGAGCATAAATATGAAATAAATAGTCTGCAAAACTCTTTGTTTTTCTTTAGACAATTTGCAAATTTCGAACCTGTGAATGATTTAGCAAATATTGAATTATGGAAGAAAATTTATGAAGTAGGTGATAAAACAAAAATAGAAGAGCAAGAAAAATTCATGAAGGACAGAACAGCTTATTTTTGAGCTTGTTACTGTTATTCCTTCAATTTCAATTAGAAGTATCTGGAAAACTATTCTTTCCTGATGTCAAATAAGAAGATGTTTAAATTTTAGTTTTTAATCAAAAAGGGAATCGGTTTGTTATCTTTTAAACGACGAAATTTATCAGATATGCAAACTTGTTACCAAGTTTTAACCGATTCCCAATGGGAAATTATTAAAGAAATTGTCTCTGACCAAAGAAAGCGAAAATATAATTTACGGGACGTGCTAGATTCCCTATTTTATATCTTACGGACAGGCACACAATGGCGAAACATTCCTGATAATTACCCTCCTTGGGAGGCAGTTTATTACTATTTTAGAAAGTGGAAAAAGGATGGAACATTAGAACGTCTCAATTCCACCTTGAATAAATTTGAACGTAAAAGGCAAGGCAAGAAAGAAACGCCAAGTTTATTATGCATTGACAGTCAATCTGTTAAATTGTCTGCCTTTATCAGTGAAGATAAAGGCATTGATGGCAATAAACTCATTAATGGATTAGGCATCCCCGCCGTAAAAGACATATCATTGTTGATACACTTGGGTTAGTTTGGGGTGTCATTGTCCATGCCGCTGATATTCACGATGGAACAAAAGCTCATTTGTTGGTAGAACATTGTTTAGGTTACTTGGATAGAATGCAAAAAATACTCGTAGATGATGCTTATAAAAAAGTATTTTACGATTGGGTTTATGATAATATATTGGGATTAGAAATTGAATTTGCATCAAGACCACCATCGGACAAAGGTTTCATTCCAGTCAAATGGAGATGGGTCAATGAAAGGACTTTTGCATGGTTTGGATTCTTCAGAAGACATGCAAAAGACTATGCTGGGGTCGCACTCGACAAAGACAACAAATTCTGCTGAAGTATGGATTCTACTAACCAATTGCCAAATAATACTGAACAGAAATTAAAATTGACCAAATATAATTTTTAAACATCTTCTAAATCTTACTATCATGAACTTTACAATACGTTTTAGTATTTTTCTTTTCTTAATGATTCAGGTAAATGATGCGATAGCCCTGAATCAATTTGAATTCCTCTTTGATGGAAAGGGTTATATAAGTAGAGAGTCTTGGAAAGTAAACAAAGGAGATATTATAAATGTAAGGGCTTCAGGAGAAATCATAGTTGGTATGTTTGCAGGAAAAAGAACACCTGATGGGATAAATGAATATAGTAACAACCGTTATAATATTGTAAAAAACAAACCACATTGTGGTCTAATGGTAACTATTATAAATCTAAAGTCATCTCAAATCGAAAAAAAATACTGGAATTGGGAGTTTGTAGGCTCGTGTAGTAGTTTTACTGCAATTCAATCAGGTGTTTTAGCTTTTGATTTGAATGAGTCAGATTCTTGGCGTTGGGATAATGAGCCTGTAAATGGGGGTTGGAAAGTTGATTTTTCTATAATTCCTGCTAATTCATCCTCGCTAAATAACTCTACTGGAGTATTATTCGGAAAGTTAAAAGATTATCCTGTGATAAAAATTAGAGAAAATGAGGTATTATACCAGTGCCAAACTATCATAAAAGATCAAAAAAACACATGGGTACTTAAAAATACGAATGGTAAAGAAGTTGGTATTTGTACAGATAATCCCCCTTATGTTTACGAATTAGTTGGAGAAAATTCACATAGTAATACACAAGATAAAAGTATTTATTTAGATACAAAACAACGAAAAAACATCTTCTATAAAGGTAGAAATCATAAGCTTTCCCAAAATGATAAAATATGGTATTTATTGAATGATGATGGTATCTGCGAAGGTGTTGTACGGTATAGGGAAGATGAAGTTTTTATTAACAGAGAGCTGGATTTTTTCAATCAATTAGATCTAAATCAAAATAGTTCCATTACTTCAACTTCAATGGGGGACTTATTAAAGCACATAAACCGAAACTTTGAAAATAGAGAGGCAAAGGGAACGTTGACTTATTTGTGTTCTAAAACATACAAATTAGTATTTAACTATCGGTATTATTTTGATGAAATTGGTAATATATGGTTGTTAAATACAGAGTCAGAAAGTCATTACCATAAAAATCCAAATAATGAAAATCAGACTGCATTAAAATTTACGAGAAGAGACCCCAAAAATTTAGAATCGACTTTTGAGTCGATTAGAATTCCATTACCAACAGAAGATAGACTCTCTCAAACTATAATTGGAAAGCTAAATACATACAATGTTTCAGTTGATGGCAAGTCGTACCAATCTACAAATTTAATGAGTACTAAATATAGAGGCAGCTATAATTTTCAAAGTTCTACTTACAGTAATACAGGAATAATTGACCTTTCTTTTCATGCACTTGATGACATAGCTTTACATGATACTTACTCTGATTATATAATATTCAAGGAGAGATTTGGAAAACCATCTAAAGCTGAGACTGATAATTTCAATTCAGTATTTAAAATTTCAATAAAAAATAATGAAAGAACCTGTCCATGGGATGATCCATGGCATAAATAAGGCTTTATTATATGCTGTAACTACCTTTTTGGGCATCTTGCCAACGTTCAAAACGAGCACAAAATTGGCGTTAGCCCAGTCCAAGAGGATATGTATTATGGTACTCTGTCCAAAGCATAACACGACTTACCCCAACACGAGTAAGTTCCTTGACGTAGTTTGGAAATAGAGCATATAGTTCAGGATAAGGTGAGCTGATACTGACCGCAGGAGTATTAAGTAACTGGACCAATTGTGTTTCTGTCCACGAAGAAAAATAGGAAATATCTGAGTTATGAGCCAGCAACTGGTCAAGATAACCATCAAGGGTATTACAAGGGTATTACGAGAAATACCCAATATTATAGCAATCAAACGTTTACTTTTGTTTGAGAGCCAAGTTCGATAATGCGTTTAATTAGAAACATTTGGATTCGCTGATTAGCCATAAGTTTGCATGGCTACGACCTCTGTGTTTAAGTCGAACGTCAACAACAAACTTCGGTAATTAAAACGACCAAATTACACCCTTAAAAGTGGCTCAATTTACTCCACATTTCTCAGTCATATTCAAACCGCAGCGACGGTCGCCAAATATTTTCGCCTGACTTGATGTACTTTCCATAGATTGTCTTTTTAGTTTGAAAAGCAGCTATAATTCCTGCCATCTTCTGAGAGGGAATTTTACAAAAATCAAGAGGTATGTATTTCGGACAGACAATAAATCTTGATACTGAATGAAATCTTCGTTCAAAAATTCAGAAATTTTCATATCGTTTAAACGGTCGTATTGTAAGGTTTGATTATTCGATGTATATTGCTATAATTGCAGAATGAATACGTCCATTATAATACAATTTAATGCCTTTTTGTAGAATCACAAGATTATGACCAGAAATATTGCTTATTTAAGAGTTTCAACCATCGACCAAGACCTTGAAAAGAACAAAGCTCAGATTTTACATTTAGCCAATGATAAAAATTTGGGGAAAGTGGAATTTGTGGAAGAAAAAGTGTCGGGAAGGGTAAATTGGCGAGAAAGAAAAATCGGAGAAATTATTAACCAACTTTCGGCAGGGGATGTGGTCTTGTTGAGTGAGTTTTCTCGTTTGGGCAGAAGTATGCTCGAATGTATGGAAATTATTGCCATCGCTACTCAAAAGGGAATTAAAATGTACACCGTTAAAGGAGGCTGGCAATTAGACGATACAATTCAGAGCAAAGTGATGGCAATGGTTTTCTCGATGGTTGCAGAAATTGAAAGAGATTTAATTTCTAAAAGAACCAAGGAGGCTTTACAAACTAAAAAAGCCAGCGGGGTAAAACTTGGCAGACCCAAAGGTGCTGGAAAAAGTAAACTGGATAAGTATAAAGTTGAGATTGAAGCTTTGATGAAAAATGGTTCAACTAAAAAATTCATTGCCAATCGCTACGGTACATCAGAATCAAACTTGTTTAATTGGTTAAATAAAAATGATTTATGAGAATTCTAATTCCCCGTAAAAGAATGATTTAAAAAGTATATGTCATGTCAAAAATTGGGTACGCACTTACTTGGAGACTAGAGGAGAATATAGATTTGCAAATCGACACTCTTCGCTTGGAAGGCTGTGGACAAATCTTCACAGAGAAAGTTTCGGGCGTAAAATTTATTCAAATTGAGTTTGAGCAATTATTAAAAATAGCCAAAGAAGGAGATACCATTGTGGTATGCCGATTCTTGAATTTAGGAAAAGATGTGGTTTAGCTGATTCAGCTTGTTAAGCAATTAAAGTTGCGAGGAATCCACCTAAAATCTTTGAAAGAATCTTTTGATTCCACCACTCCAATGGGAGACTTATTTTATCAAATGATGTGTGTTTTGGCTGATACCCCAAAGTGTTTAAGAAGAGACAACACCTTGGAAGGGTTAAGGATTACCAAAGAGAAAAGCAGAATAGGAGGAAGAAAATTCAAGGAATTAAACTAGCAATACCAACTTATTGCTCCCGAAGTTAAGAAAGTACATGATTCAATGATGTACTCAAATAAAACTATCCAAGAAATATTTTCGATAAAAAACAAGGCAATATTTTACCAGATATTAGCTTTCGCTAATCAGAAATAAAGGGAGGAATGAATTGTAAAATTGCGTTGATGCGTGACAAAAGTACGCAAAATAGTACTAAAAATTTACGGCAAAATTGGAGTAAAAGGGACAATCTTAGTAGAAATAATCAGAAAAACATCATTTTGGGTACTTCCCCAAGAATTCCAGAAAAATTCAAGCCACATTATAAAATCAGACTTTGTGTGTATATCAAGGCATTTCATCAGTAAAAGCAATAATCTGAATTTGAAAATTTACCGTATAATAAAAATATTAAATGGCATTTGTATAATTGTATTATGATTCTTAAATTAATGTAAAAAATAGATTCATCAATCAATAGAAAAGTATATCCAATATCTCATAGCAAGAATAATACAATTAAAAACATCAAAAGTTAAAAAAATAAAGTAAAATAAACCTTTGTATCTTTAAAAATTAGGCTTGACCACACTCATCATCTTATATTTATAAGTACAAGCTATTGTGGATTCGTACGACCGAAATTGTACTTTACTAGACACGCAAGACTTACAAAATCTTGATACGAGAAAGTTTATACAAATAAAATATATATGGACTTAACAGATTGTTAAATAAATAACGAATTAAAGAGCTATAATTAAGAGTTAGTGAAAAGATTACACTCTGAATCGATACAATACTTAAACATAAATCATTTCTCATGGCGGCACCTTATGCACAATTTCCTAAAAGAAACGACGAACAAATTTTAAACTACTGTACAAAACACCTTGCTAGAGGAGTTAAGTTATTTCCTGACAGTGTTTCAAATGAGTCTTTCAATCTTTCAATTATTTCTGAAAATTGGCGTTTCCCTATAATAGAGCCTGCATTAGATATTAATGGTGTAACGGGTGCTGTTAATTATGTTACCTTAGTTTGGATAGTAAAACCTGGTGATGGTACAACCAGTGTAAAAGCTATTGGCAGTTTTCTCCCTTGGTATGAAACTGTTGAACTTACTTCAGTAAAATTTGAAAACCATGATACCAATTTCTTTGCCTGTCAATTGCTTCTTCCTATTGGCAAAAGCTATTACTATAAATTTATTGTTGACGAAACAACGGTTATAGATCCTATAAACCCTCAAACTAAAATACTTGCTAATGGCAAGCAATGGTCTTTTTTCTTCACGGATTTTTATAATTCATCTGAAGAATTTGAAGCATGGGAAATAAGCCTGTTATATCGCCTAGTAAATCAAATTGTGCCTTTCAGAACAAAAGATGCGCAAAATTTCATTAATCGATTTTATTTGTCTCTTGCTAAACCGGATAGGCACGATATGCCAATTTATAAACTTGATGAATCGCTTGGTGAAGTGAATTTTATAACCAATCTTTTAGTAAAGGAAGAAAGACATCATTTAAATGATTACAAAATATGCTTGAGCATTATTGATCAGATCTTAAGAAAAAGAAATCCAACCGTAGATTCTTGGACTGTATCGGAACAATTACTTAATGATTTGTATGATGAAATGGCTTCAGGCAATGTGCCAGGCTGGGACTATAATGCTTATAATAATCCCATTTATTTTCTTGGCTTAGTCAGAAGACATACTCTTACTGGAGCCTTTAGCCATCCAAGGTATGGAGGAAACATAGGAGGTGCTGGTTGGAATTATCTACGGGAGAAATATGATATAAAAAACAATTCCGCGCAGGTTACGGGCAACAACTTCAATTGGCAAATGGCTATAGAAAAGCAAATAGGAACTAATGCTGATTACAAGGGATAAATTAAGAAATCAGCATTCATTTAATTTACTTAAATCAACATAGTTATGTACGATGCAATCATCATAGGAAGTGGTGCTGGTGGAGCACCTATTGCTCATGTTTTGGTCAAGCAAAATAAAGTTGTTTTGGTCATAGAAAAAGGTCCCCTAATTAGGGCACAATCTGACACAGAATTAAGCCAATTTAAGAGAGATGAACTGATTTCCGATGGTGTAGAAAAGGTAGTCAATATTAACGTGTCAAACAGGGGGCAACCATTTTATAATAGCCATGTCGAACCAGATATAAATGATGAGCCACATATCTATAAAGATGGGAATGGACAGGATGTAGCTACTATTGAAGGCTATACAGCCCAATGTGTGGGAGGCGGAACAAATTTGTATGGTGGTGTTTCGTTAAGGTTTACACCAACGGACTTTGCGCTTCAATCATTCAACGCAGGAAGGTCATTAAAAAATGATCCGAATGGCGATGTTGAAAGAGAATGTAGGAACTGGCCATATGATTACAATACCTTACTTCCTTTCTATGAAAGAACAGAAGAAGTGATTGGAATAAATGGCACTTCAGCTAATCAATTAAAACCATGGAATGAAGATAAATATTTAAGGTCACTACAGCCTAACCCAATCAGTATTTATGCCTTTGATGGGATGACAAAATTAGGTAATCAATTAAATTCTTCAAACCCAGCCAAACCATACAGAACTCCGCTTGCCGTAATCACGGAAGACCATTTACCAAGTGGAAGGAAAGTGCCTACAGACGCTGAGAGTATAAAAACAAGTTACGTAAATAGGTATGGAGACCCCTTAGGGTTCAAATCAAGTACATGGGTATCATTGCTTTCCCCTATTGAAAAGCTACCCAACCTTACGATAAAACCAAATTGTGTAGTTACACATATTTCATCACAAAATGGCAAGGTCAATAAAGTTTTTTACCTCAATCCTGATGGCACACCGCAGGAGGCTGAAGGAAAAATTGTAGTGGTAGCCTGCAGTGCAATCGAATCTGTAAGGCTTTTAAAAGTATCTGCTTTATTAAATCAGGATTTTGACCAACGCATCAATCAAAATAATCTATTGGGTAAATATTTTCTAACACATGCCTTTGGAGGTGCTAGTGGTTTAATTCCCAACAGGGTTGACAAATCTGTTGCTCTTGATTCTGATTGGGCAACAGACTGCTGCAATAATGATAAGTTTTTAAAAGATGCAGGGTTATGGGCAGGGGCAACTATTTACAACAATACGTCTGATTCTGCTTTACCGCTTTCCTTGTTTCGTACAAAAGATGCGATGGACTTAGATATGCTTTGGAAAGGGTTACAGTATGATATGAACCTAAGAGGTGATAAAATCACTGATTTTTTAGATAAGAATTTTGGTAGGCGTTTATCTATTTCATACATGGCCAATCAGGTTCCTCAATTTAATAATCGCATTGATCTGCATTCATCAATAAAAGACAAATGGAACAGGCCAGTTGCATACATTAACAAGAGCTGGCATAGCCATGACATTGCATTAATGGATACCATTGCAAAAAACTGCGGCGAAGTACTCAGGCTTGCAGGCATGACGGAAATAGGGTTTGGCAGTAGCTATGGTGCTGTAAACGGTTTAATCAGGATTGCCAATCATGTATTAGGTGGTGCAAGATTTGGAACAGCAGAAAATGATTCAGTGCTGGATATGAACTGCAGAGCCTGGCATTTTGATAACCTGTATGTAACAGATGGTTCGTTTATGCCAACATCTGGAAGCGGCAATCCAACGCATACTATTGAGGCCAACTCTTTCAGGGTGGCAGACTATTTACTAACTATACTTTAAAATAGCTGAATATGGATCCACTATTTTCGGAGATATTCTCCAAACCAGATAATGAAATTTTTAAAGTTGTATTTTTTCCTGACAGGATTTATCATGCTGCATATCTTAATGCAACCGTGAGTGAACGGTACAGGTACAATGTAACAGAAGTAAGAAATAAAAGCGACATAACTTTTATAAAAGCTCAGGTATTTCAGGATGGAAGATTTTTGGCTAATGTTTTCCGTATAGAATACCATGCCATTCGTTTGGGAGAAGTTACAAGGGAAAACAACCGTTTTTTGCAAATGGGTATAAAATGCACTCTTAATATTGAACTGCCAGGTGGGTCAAAAGTGAATGCACAGGTTACATTAGGCTATTGTAGTTGGGTACGGGCATATCAATGCGAAATTTGGGACACCCTTGAACCAATTCCAGGTGCTGTACATCACTTTAAAGTGTTAAGTCAGATGGGAAAAAACGGAGCTATAACACATGTTCCAAAACTTGCAGATGCTTTCAAAAACATTAAAGATATTAAGAAAATTGAAATTACTTTCCGGGAAAATGAAACAGACGAACCATTTGGATATAAAATAAATAACCCGGTATGGGATAATGATTATACCCGTTCTTACCAGGTACCAAATACAAACGAGCCAAGCTCTCCACAAAATACGGTGGAAGTAAAAAATTACCTGATAGATTTCCAGCGGGGCTGGTTTATGGATTCGGCTAACGTAAAACCCGTAAGATATTCCAATGCTATGATGGAAAATCACAATCCTAATTTCAGACCAGATGGAACTAACATAGTTGAGATGAAATGGATCCTGCAAAGGGAATTAGGCGGCAATCTTGTTTATTTTCATGAAGTAAATGTCACTCCTGGGAGTTTTGAAGGTGTGCATCAGCATATTGGTTCGGAAGAACTCTATTATATAGTTTCTGGAGAAGGAATTGCATACATGGGGCATGATGATGACCCTGCATTTGATGATGCCACACAACCTATTGTAAAACAGGAAATTTATTGCATCGGGGAAAAACCTGTCAGGGAGTTACCTGTTAAGCCTGGAAAAATTATTTATACAAAAAGTGGCGGTATTCACGGAATAAAAAATACATCCCCTACCACGCCATTGATATTTGTAGCTTTTGGATACCATTGTTCATAAAAATATTTACCAATTAAACTCAACGATTTTTTATGGCTCAAATAGTAAAGAACGATAGCACAATTGATGTAACGTCGACAATAAATTACAATGTCCGTAATCCTGTAATTAAGTTGATGACCATCATGCAGGAATCAAGTTTTATGGCCGAAGATATGTCTGCATACACTACAGATTCATTGCAATATCTTTTCCCATTTTCACATCTTGAACTGTATGGCCCTGCTGGAAGCGACCATTCTATATTAAACCCCGAAATACAGGACCACAAAACCGATTTTCAAAAACAGAATATCAAAGATTTTTTGCTTACTGATGCTTATTTGGTAAGAGGATGGGTAAGTGTAGCCCAATGGACTGGTCCGTTTATAAAGTTTTCTTACAGGGGCGATACAGATTCAGTACTTAGTAAAGCGTCAGGCAATAATCTTAGTTCGTTTATTTTTTTGTGGGCATCTATTCAGGGAAAAGCAATGAGAGAGCCAATACAAGTTCCATATAACACTGATACTAACTGTTACGAAATTGAGCTATGGGGCTATCCAGGTGATGATTTATTTAACCAGCTTGGCGCCAAGGGTAAAAGCTCGATGACAAAAGGTTTATTAATAAACCGTCCAGATTTAATTAAAGGTTCTTTTACTGATTTTGCCAGAGAAGGTTTGGATGACAGGAATATGTATGAAGTATCACCAGAAAACATAATGCACCCTATACTGCCCTTAAATGTAGAATTGGCATGGTGCGACCATACTAAAACATTTTGGGATTCAAATAACAGCACAAACTATCACTATTCATTTAATATGATTCTAAGAGGATGGAATAATTATATGCAGGTTGGAGTTAGCGGTAGTCCGCATGGTGGTGTTGGTTTTTTGCATTACCGAAACTTATTGTCTAATTATAAACCCTACACAAAATTTACAGAGCTTGCTAGGGAAGTTGAGCCATGGATGTTTGATGCAAATCATGAAAAAGGCAATAAAAAAGAAGAGGGTTTTTTAGCCGTTGAATATGTTGACTTACATATATTAAAAGGTGAATGTGCCATAGGTATTCATCGCCATAGAGACAATCAGGAAATTTTCTTTTTATTAAATGGCAAAACTATAATGATAACCGGAGATTGGTACCAATTTCCAGGAAGAGAGAGAGCATTTGAGATAAGGACTTTATTGCCCGGTTCATTTACACTTTTAAAATCTGGTCAATTGCACGCCCTTGTAAATGCATTAGATATTGATGCTACATTGTTAATGTTTGGCGGATACGATTAAATATACATATTTTATAAATAAAATATGATTTTGAAAGATTTAAATTGACTAATCCACAAATGTTTAATCAGACTTGTAAATTATCATTTAAACGATTTCGGTAAGTTCCATTAACTATTCAAAAACATTTAATATGTTGGGGTAATTATTACAAATTAAGTCTGTTCATCAAAGTGTGCCTGTTTAAATTTAAATTTAAGTTTAATTTATTTACTTTTACCAGACACAATTTATTATTGAGACTCCTTACAATTCTTATTTTGAGGTCTGTAAGAAGAGTTTAGAGAACTCAAATGGCATAAATCTATTAATATAGATTTCACAGTTTTTTTTAAATATATAATATCAACCTTTCCTGAAAAGACTAATTATATACTGATGCCTCTGTTAGAAAGAAAGTGATGGTCTTGTTCATCCAATATTATTACGATCTTGCAGTAGTACAAAGGTGGTTTCATGAAATTCAAAATTCGTCCCAAACAAGAAAGGCATTTGAAGGTCTGATGTTTTCCTTATAATAAACAACCTGTTATTACCAAAAAAAATGTAAAATTCTTAACTAGAAAACAAGTCTAATAGCCAAAATATGAATCACTGGATACCAACAGAAGGATTGTCTTATCCACTCGGTGCAACCTGGAATAATGAATTGCAGGGTTTCAATTTTTCATTGTATTCTAAGGCTGCTACTACACTGGAATTATATTTCTTTAAAAAAGATAATCCATCCCAGCCAGTATACTCATTTTCGTTTGATCCAATAAAAAACAAAACATCTACTATCTGGCATTGCTTTATTCAAGAGTCTGCTCTAAATGCTGCTGACAGCTATGCTTATCGTGTGGATGGACCTTCTGAAATAGGCAATAATTTCAATTACCACAAACTACTCACCGACCCTTGGGCTAAAGCTATTTTTTTTCCAACAACATTTTCAAGAAGTGCAGCGACGCTTAATGATGATAATATAGGCAGAGCAGCACTTGGATTATTGATTAAAAGAGACTCAAATCTTGTAAATTTTGATTCAGATAAATCTAAGATACATTATCATGATTTAATCATTTATGAAATGCATATCCGGGGTTTTACAAAGCATGACAGTTCTGGTGTATCTAATAAATTCAAAGGAACATTTTCAGGAGTAGTGGAAAAAATACCTTATCTTCAGGAATTAGGTATTACTGCTGTTGAGCTAATGCCCATTTACCAATTTGACCCTCAGGAAGGGAATTATTGGGGTTATATGACTATGAATTTCTTTACCCCCCATCATATATATGGCTCTTCGAATGATTCATGGGAACTTGTAAAAGAATTTAAAAAAATGGTAATGGCACTGCACACTGCAGGTATAGAAGTAATCCTTGATGTAATTTATAATCATACAGTGGAAGGAGGTAAACAAGGTCCTGTTTATTCCTTTAAAGGAATCGACAATTCTTCCTACTACTTACTTACACCAGATATGAAACATTATGCGAATGATGCAGGTACCGGCAACGTGATGCGTACCTCACACAGGATAGTTCGTAAACTTATTTTAGACTCTCTTCGATATTGGGTAACCGAAATGCATATTGATGGTTTTCGGTTTGACCTTGCAACAATCTTTACACGTAATGATGATACAACTGTTAACTTAATCAATCCATCAATACTAGAAGAAATTTCAATGGACTCCATATTATCAAAAGTAAGATTGATAGCGGAGCCATGGGATATTTCATCTTATCAATTAGGAAGAACATTTCCTGGTTCAAGTTGGGCACAATGGAATGGAGTCTATAGAGATGATATACGTAAGTTAATAAAGAGCGAAGATAACATGGTTGCCACTGCTATGACAAGAATTTACGGTAGCCCCGACCTTTTCCCTGAAATGCCCCCCTTTAATTGTAAGCCGTGGCAGTCTATAAATTTTATTACAAGCCATGATGGATTTTCTTTGTATGACCTTGTTGCATATAATCAAAAACATAATTTACAAAACGGTCTTAATAATTCTGATGGCTCTTACGATAATCATAGCTGGAATTGCGGATGGGAAGGTGATGAAAATGTACCCCTAGATATAATTTTACTCAGAAAAAAACAAGCAAAAAATTTGATGACAGTCATGATGTTCTCAAATGGCATTCCTATGTTTCGAATGGGAGATGAATTTTTAAATACACAAAAAGGAAATAATAATCCGTTCAATCAGGATAACGAAACGTCATGGATTAACTGGAATCGAAAAAATGAGTTTGATGATTTTTTCAGGTTTACAAAGATGCTAATAGAACTTAGGAAAAAACATCCTTCCATATGCAGAGGTCATTTCTGGGGAACTGATGTCCAATGGTTTGGTGTGGATGGCGGACAGACTGATATTTCATATTCATCCAAAACACTAGCCTTTCTACTAAAGGGTACTTCAATGAATGATGATGATTTTTATGTAATTATTAATTGCTATTGGGAGTCTCTAACGTTTCACCTTCCTTTTAATATTTTTGGCTGGAAAATGGTGATTGATACTTCATTTACAAGCCCTAAAGATATAAATACTTTTGAAAAAAGTGTACCTATTCTTAACCCATATTACTTTGTTCAAAGCAGATCCATAGCTGTATTACAAAAAAGATTTGATTGATTTTTCCTAATGTGAAAATCATCTTATTGAATAATATAATTAATTTAGGCTTCCCTTTAGGAGTGTAATCGTTTAATTATCAATATTTTACCAATAAAATAGCCCCGAAAGAGTGTCAATACTGGCAATTTTCGGGGCTTTTCTGTATTTTGTATCTGCTAAGAAAATAAAACACAGATGGTTACAATTAAACATTTATGGGTAAAGTTACATAATAGCAACATAACTAATTGATAATAAATAGATTATCTTTCAAAAGTCAAATTTCAATCTTTCCAATCAAAATTTATTAATTCTTCTATATTAAAATCTAAGGCGTTATGCAGAGCTTCCTTTGAGAAATCGAAAGTACCATGAAGATTGATGTGCTTCCATCTAATAGGTGAACTTTCTTCGATGGCTTTGATTAGTGTTTTTCTTTCCTTTGAGTTTGCTTTGAGAACCTCATTACTCATATACAAATAATTCCAAGCGATGATAGTGTTTTGAATTAATCGCCTGCAAACATCGGCAAGCAATTGTTCAGTTTTTGTGGCAAACTTTATTTCGCCACTATCGCCCCAACTGACAGCACGAGCAAATTTAGGGGTCAGCGACACATTCTGGGTGAACGCACCAAGACATTCTTATAACTTTCTGTAATACAGTAAGTTATACCAGAGCATTTTGTGTTTTATTAGGTTTCATTTATCAATAGCATTTCGGTTGAAATTATCGCTTCAAATACTTATACAAAGTAGGCTTTGTTATTTTCAAGGTTTCGCAAATTTCTTTGATAGTATGATTTCTTGAATCGTACATGGTTTGTGCCGTTTTTTGTTTGGCTGCATCCAATTTTGGTTTTCGCCCTCCTTTAATTCCTCTTGCTCTGGCAGCTTTTAAGCCCGCATTGGTTCTTTCTACGATTAAATTTCTCTCAAATTCTGATAATGCTCCGAAAATATGGAAAATTAGTTTTCCTGTTGGATTCCCCGTATCAATACTTTCTTGCAAAGATTTCAACATTACTTTTTCCTTTTCAAGGTAATTCATCCAATCAATCAAATCTCTTAGGCTACGACCTAAACGGTCAAGCCGCCAGACCACCAGTGTGTCCCCTTCTCTGAGTTGCTCTTTTAATTTGTTGAGTTCGGGGCGGTCAGACTTTACCCCACTGATTTTATCAATAAATATTTTCTGACAGCCCGCAATTTTCAGTGCATCGGTCTGAAGGTCGGTGTTTTGGTCAATGGTAGAAACTCTGGCATATCCTATTAGCATAAAATTGAGGTCAAAAGATTTTTAATGATTAAAAGTGTAAAAATAATCATTTAGGATTGAACTTGTTTAACTTTGATTTATTAACATAATTATTTTACTCAAAATGCCCCTTTTCCAATTACTTTTTCGGCAAATCAAAAGAGTAAAGAATATGAGCGTTTGATTGGACTGAAAGTTTTATAACTATGGATACTCTTGCAAAAGTGATACAACAAATTTTTCCATTATAAACATTTTACTCTTTCCCACATATTAAAATATTCAATCGTTACTTTTTAAGTTCTGAATATATATTCTAACTTTACAGCGAAGAAAAACTTTAATTTTTTTTTAAGTATTTATGCTAAAAGATTTATTACAGTCGAAAGGAATTAAACAAAAATGGCTTGCGGCTAAACTTGGAGTAAGCGAAGTTACTCTTAGTAGTTGGGTAAAAGGGAAAAGCATCCCACATAAAAAGCACTTAGAAAAGTTAAGTGATCTTTTGAATATCCCTTTGCAGAGCTTAATTAAATAATGATGATTGAAATGAAAGTAAAGTACGATTTCACTTTTACTGCTGCTTCTCTGAGATTACAAGAGATGATATTGGTTGCCAAAGCATTCAATGATAAAAGGGAGATAGACTATACCAATGAGTTGGGCTCAGGTAAAGCATCAACAGGGAAAAGAATATTTTCAGAACTCAGAAAAAGAGTATCACAATTAACAAAAGAAGAGATTGAAATCTTGATTAATGGTAGTTTAACAGCACAAAAACAGGTTTCACTTATTGCTGTTTGTAAGAGCCATCCCTTTATCGGAGATTTTGTGATAGAAGTACTGAGGGATAAACTTTTGATTTTTGACTACCAAGTTTCAGAAGGTGAATTCTTATCCTATTATAGAAGAAAGAATGAAATGCATCCTGAAATGGATTCACTCACAGAAATTACACAAAAGAAAATCAAGCAAGTAACTTTTAAGATATTAGAACAAGTTGGCTTAATAGATTCTATAAAAAATAGATGTATTCAGCCTCAAATTATAGATTCATCTCTGTTAAATGCTGTAATTAATGATAATCCTAATTGGCTTAAATTTTTACTTATAAGTGATACAGATATAAAAAATAGCATTTATTAGTATGAAAGATATAAGTACCCAGTTTACCCATTTATATAAAGTAATCTCTTCACAAACCTTCCTCAATAGAGAGTCTTTAGGTGGAGAAATCCCCTTTTTTATTTCAGCCTACAATGCTAAACAAGAGTTAGAAATAAAAGAATCAATCAAGCAATTAATTAATAAATTAGAGACCTCTGGCATATCAATACTTGAATTAGACTTATACGAATTGACTTGTGAAATTTTAACAAGAAAAGGTGGTGTCGAGAGAATGTTACACATAGAAAAAACAAAACCTAAGGATAAATTTTTGAGAGCCCTACAATCCACCTTAAATATGCAACAGGTACTAATGCCCTTAATAAAAACGAAGATTGAGGAGTCAAATGCAAAAGTATATTTTATGACAGGTATTGGGCTTGTATTTCCATTTATTCGATCTCATAATATTCTCAATAATCTCCAGAATATTGCTAAACAAGCACCAACAATAGCATTTTTCCCAGGGGAATACAATGGTCACTCATTAAATCCTTTTGGGCTATTAAAAGACGATAATTACTACAGAGCGTTTAACATTGAAAACATAGAAGTAAAAGGATGATTATTAAAGACTATTTTCAAAATGATATTAACAGAAATATCGAAACTGTTATTAAGGCTGATGACAGAGAGAATGTTTCTACCGAAGTTTCTGAATATGTCATAACCAAAGAGATTGCAACCAAAATCAAGGCTTTTTTCGAGGCTTATAATAACTATGCAGGAGCGAATGGTGTTTGGATTTCTGGCTTTTTTGGAAGTGGTAAATCCCATTTATTAAAAATTCTTTCGTATGTATTGGAAAACAAAGATTTTAATGGTCTGAAGAGTGGAGAGGTATTTGCTTCAAAAATTGAAGACGATGAAATTCTTAAAGGTGATATTCATTCTGCTACAAGAATTCCATCTGAATCTATTCTTTTCAATATTGATCAGCAAGCTCAAATTACCAGTAAAGCCGATGAAAATGCTATTCTTTCTGTATTCTATAAAGTATTTTATGATCATATTGGCTATTATGGATTTCAACCACATGTTGCTGAGTTTGAAATGTGGCTTGATAAACAAGGGAAATATCAAACTTTTAAAGCAAAATTCAATGATGCTTACCAAACTTCGTGGGAAGAAGCCAGAATGGATTATTTTGACCCTTTAGTCACAGAGACTATTGCTGAAGTATTAGCAGAAATCAATAATACTGATGTTGCTAAATATGAAAATATTTTAGATACGCTGGAAGATGGTCATAAACAGTCTATTGAAAATTTTTGTCAGAGAGTTTTAGACTATATCAAACTCAAACCCAAAGGTTTTTGCTTAAATTTCTTTGTAGATGAAGTCGGACAATATATCAGCGACAATACGAAATTGATGCTGAACCTACAAACCATTGCCGAAACTTTGGCGACTAAAACCAATGGACGTTCTTGGATTTTAGTTACTTCTCAAGAAGATATGGAAAAAGTGGTTGGTGATATGAATAAAAGCCAACAGAATGACTTTTCAAAAATTCAAGCTCGTTTCTCTATTAAAATCCCTTTGACTTCGGCTAATGTTGATGAAGTAATTGAAAAACGTTTGTTAAAAAAAAATAACTTAGCACAGCAACATCATATAAATATTTATCAAAAAGACCATGCTCATTTTGATACCTTATTAAGTTTTTCTGATGTCGGAATACAATTGAAAGGCTATAAAAATGCACTTGATTTTGCCAATAAAATTCCATTTGTACCTTATCAATTTGATTTATTCCAACAATGCCGTAGAGCACTTTCTACCCATAATGCTTTTCAAGGAAAACACGCTTCTGTGGGTGAAAGATCTATGTTGGGGGTTTTTCAACAGGTAATTAGAAAAATTGAAAATCAAGATGATACTTCATTGGTCAGTTTCGATATGATGTTCGATGGGATTCGTAATGAGCTCAGAGGTGAAATACAAAGTTCAATTGTACTTGCTGAACGCAATTTGAATAATGCTTTGGCCATTCAAGTATTGAAAACTCTTTTTTTAGTTAAATACTTTAGCAATTTTAAAACAACAAGACGTAATATCTCGGTATTGCTTATTAATCGCATTAATATTGATTTAAAATTACATGAGAAAAACATTGACGAAGCGCTAAATCTTTTAGAACAACAAAGTTATGTACAACGCAATGGTGATTTATATGAGTTTTTGACCGACGATGAAAAAGACATTGAAGAGGAAATTAAAAATACAGATATTGATGACCAAGCCGTTACAGACCTTTTAAAAGAAATCTTTTTTGATGAGATTATAAGTGATAATAAACTAAAATACCTTGATAACAAACAAGACTATGAGTTTACAAGCAAAATAGATGGTATTACTTTAGGAAGAGAAAAAGAGTTAGAGATTGAGATAATCTCAGAAAATTTCTATTATTATGGTAACGAATCTCTAATTTTAGCACAGACAATGGGTAGAGCTGGCATGAAAGTCATTCTCCCTTCTAATCCGCTGTTTATCAAGGATATTAAAATGTATATCCGAACAAATAAATACATCAAACAAACTCAATCTACTACTAATAAAGACACTATTAAGCGTATTCTTAACGAAAAGGGCACACAAAATGCCATACGTAAGCGTACCTTGAAGCTAGTGGCAAACAAAGATTTAGCTGCAAGTACGGTGATGATGAATGGGCGAAAACTGGAAATGTCACCTACAACAGAAGGAAAGACTCTTATCGTCAATGCGTTCCAAGATTTGATAAAAATTGTTTATCCAAATCTTCGTATGTTAGGAGCTACGCTTTACAGTGAAGAATCTTTTAAAACAGCTCTTAAAGCTAATCAACTAAAGGTTTCAGGCATTGAAAACGATACAATCTCTGAAGCAGAGGGAGAAATACTTACGGCTATCAATAGACGTAAAAACCAATCTGAAAGAACTTCCTTAAATGATTTAAAAACTATCTTCTCCAAAAAACCTTATGGATGGTACCAAAATGCCATTTGGACAATGGTAGCCAGACTCTATAAAAGGGGGAAAATTGAAATCAGAAAAGATGCCAATATCCTTGACGATGATCAGGTAGCACTAGCCTTGCTCAATACGTCTCATTATCTTTCTACTTTAATTGAAACTCAGGTTGAGGTTGATGCCAAATTAGTAAAGGCACTCAAACAGACTCATGCTGATTTTTTTGACGAAAATAACCCTGCCCACGATGCTAAAGAGGTCGCTAACGCTTTTAAATTAAAACTCAAAGAGACGCTTACACAGCTGAATGAACTTCTTGCTAAAAAAGCTATATTCCCTTTTTTGAGTAGCTTAGAAAGCTTTAGAAACACATTAGATACTTTAAGCAAAAAGGAATATATTTTCTATTTATCTAACCTCAAAGAGTTTTCAGATGACATATTAGATGCAAAAGAAGACTTGTTTGACCCTATCAAAAAATTCATCAATGGCGAGCATGCTACTATCTATCAGTCTATCCGTACTATGCTGGATAGCGATACTTCCAATTTTGAATATATTGAAGGAACAGAACTGGCTACACTCCGTGACCTACTCAATCATCCTAAACCCTATTCAGGAAATTTGATTCGGGAGGCTAAAACTGCGAAAGATGATTTAAGCAGAAAAGTATTAGAAAGAATTAATGAGGAAAAAACAAAAGCAATCACTGCTATTCATGCTAAGATTGAAGACTTACGTCATAAAGACGAGTATATTTCTTTGGATTCGGTAAAACAAAACCAAATTATTCGTCCTTTAGAAGAGGAAATAGACAAATTAAGAAAACAGCGTTTTATCGCTAATATTCGTGATGCAAAAAGTAGAACGTTAGAGGTTATTTTCCCTCGCCAGCTCAATGAGATGATACGTTTATCTACGCCCGTTGTTCCTTCGGATTCAGGGGTACAAGAGCCGAAACCTCATTATGTGAGAACTTCAGCCATCAAGGTTCATTATGCTAAATCTGAACTAAAAACTGCTGAAGATGTAAATGATTACATTGAAGTACTCCGAGAAGCATATCTCCAACAAATTAAAGAGACTAAACGCATTACTTTATAGTGACAAAAGAAACATTAATAGCAAAACTCAAAGACCTTGAATGGGAAGATTTTGAGGTAAAAGAAGCAAAAGCTGACCTGCCAAAATCATCATGGGAAACCGTAAGTGCTTTTGCCAACACAGCTGGTGGTTGGTTGGTTTTTGGAGTAAAAGAGCTAGGAAAGACTTTTGAAATCCAAGGGGTTACGAACGCCGAAAAAATAGAACAAGATTTCCTTAATACTTTACGTGGCGAAAAGTTTAATTTGCCCATCGCTCACAATCAAGCTAAATATGATATTGATGGCAAAACAGTTTTGGCATTTTACATTCCTGTATCCAATAAAAAACCTGTTTATTTCAATACCCCTGCCAATACCTATATTCGCAGGGGAAGTTCTGATCAAAAAGCGACTAAAGAAGAGATAGATACTATGTTCAGAGACCAGACTTTTGGCTGGAAATCCTCTGAAATTGCACCTAATACAGATCGTTCAAGCCTTAACGAAAGCTCTTTAAAGCGTTATAGAGACTATATGTCTCGTTTTAATCCTGATGTAAGCTATGTTCAATATGAAGAAGAGCTTTTTTTACAAAAACTAAGAATCATTGAAAATGGAACTTGCACTTACGGAGGTTTACTATTTTTAGGAAAACGGGAAGTAATAGAAAAGCACTTTCCTGATTTCAGGATAGATTTACTGGAAATTCCGGGTATTAGTTACAATGATGCAAAATTCAGTTATACCTTTCGTATCGACGAACAAGAGAATCTTTGGGAGTATTACTTTGCTTGCTTTGCCAGATTAAAACAAAGAATTGACGTGAAATTTAGGGTTAATTCAGAAGGTTTTGGACAAGAATTTTCTACGGGTTTAGATGCTATTCGTGAGGCACTTGTCAATTTATTGATGCACGCTGACTATTTTTCGCCTGCTCATTCTCGTATTCGCATTTTTTCCGACAGAATAGAGTTTTTTAATCCTGGTGGTTTTCCCAAACCTTTGGCAGAACTGAAAGGGAAAGACATTTCATTACCTAGAAATCCTATTATTTCTAAACTCTTCCGTATGGCAAAATTATCCGAAAATGCTGGAATTGGCTTAGAAAAAATGGAAAGTAACTGGAGGGCTTATAACCAAACTGCTCCTGAATACGATCTTAGTTTTGATTTCTCTATCACCAGTTTTCTGACAGCCATACCTTCTACTGTTGCCGAAGAAAAAACGTTAGAAGTAACCAGTGATTACGATAAGGTTTTATCCGAAATTAGAAAAAGTTTTGGTACTGTCAGCAACCGAATGAATACGGATTCTACTGAAAATACTGCTTATTTCCAAGATAATTACGGGTTAATTACGGGTTATTTACGGGATAAATACGGGATAAATATAAATGCAATACTGGATAAGTACACAGATAGACTAATATGGCTTTTGATACTGACAGCTATAGAACCCAGCATCAATAAACAAAGTATCGCTAAAATCTTGAATAAATCGTTGAGTAGCATCGAGAAAGACTTTAAAATACTCAGGGATATAAATATACTTATGCGTGAAGGTTCTAATAAGGTAGGCTTTTGGCAAATTATACATCAGCCCAATCAATAACCACTAACAAGAATCCATCACTCAAAACACCAAAGATGAATACCAACGCTTTAAAAAAATTCGCTCAAGAAACTCGAAAAAAATTGATGCAGCAAATCAAAGCTCGCCTCGATTTTGTACTCCATACTGATTCCCCTATTCTACGAGAAAAGGCTACACAAATACAAAAACTTAGAGAGGCTATCGCCCAAACAAGCGAAGAACAAATCATCGAAAAAGTTACTTATACTTGGTTTAACCGTTTGATGGCTTTACGCTTTATGGATGTAAACGAATATCAACCTTTGAATATTCGTATCATCACGCCCAAGGATACTTATACACTTCCTGAGTTATTGGATGAAGCCAAACAAGGACATATTCCTGAAGAATTATTGGAGGGAAACAGACCTTTGGTGAATAGCCAGAAAATCTATGACTTGCTCGATGGTAAAATTCCAAGTAATGACCCTCAGAACGAGGCCTATCAATTATTACTCATTGGGGCTTGTAATCATTTGCATAAATCCTTCCCGTTCTTGTTTGAACGTATCGAAGATTATACCGAATTGCTTTTACCCGAAGACTTAACTTCTGCTCTTTCAGTAGTGCATGATATTCGTACTGGCATGAGTCACGAGGATTGTCAAGAAGTAGAAATCATCGGCTGGCTCTATCAGTTTTATATTTCAGAGAAAAAAGATGAAGTTTTTGCAGCTAAATCTGCTGTAAAAAAAGAAGATATTCCTGCCGCTACACAGCTTTTCACGCCTCGCTGGATTGTGGAGTATATGGTACAAAATACCTTGGGGAAATTGTGGCTACAAAACCGCCCAAACTCTCGCTTGCGTGAAGTGATGCCCTATTTTATAGATTCTCCTTCGGTACAAGCTGAGGAGTTTTTGAAGGTAAATTCTGTGGAAGAAATCACTTTGCTTGATCAAGCCTGTGGCTCGGGACACATTTTGGTGTATGCCTTCGATTTGCTTAGTAAAATCTATGAAGAAGAAGGCTACAACCAAAGCGAAATACCGACGCTCATCTTAGAAAAAAATCTCTTTGGCTTTGAAATAGACGAACGTGCCGCCCAATTGGCAGGCTTGGCTTTGATGATGAAAGCCCGTAGCTATCACCGCCGTTTCTTTAGAAAAGAATGCAAACCGACTATTCTTTGCTATCAAGATTTGGGCTTCAATGTTTATGGAATTAATGGCTATCAAGAAACTTTTAGTGTTCAAAGGGATAATGCGAATTTAAAATATATCCTTGAGACGGGTTATTTTGTCGCTGAAAACGTCCTGAAAGAATGGGAAGAAAGCTTTACTGATAAAGATACTGGCGAAGCAGTTACAATCAATAGAACAGAAGTATTGCTTAACAAAGGTTTTAAAACATCAAAAAATGATTTGGAACTCCTCAAACAAGCTAAATCAGACCTAATCCATTTGTATGTGGATGAAATAAAAGACCTTTTTAGAGAAAATACGATTCCTCTTTCTGAGGCATTGTATCGAGACCTAAGGCTTATGATACAAGCGACTAACCTTGGCTCTTTAATCTCTCCAAAAACTTCCGCTGAAGAACTAAAAGAAACGATAAAGCTTATTGATGAGGAATTATTGACGGCTTTCTTCTTTGAAGAAAATAAACTCAACCAAGTAAAAAAAGCCCTTGAACAATTATTACTCCTGAGCCAACGCTATCATTGTATTGTAGATAACCCGCCGTATATGGGTGGCGGAAACATGAACAAAGCTTTGGGCGATTTTGTAAAAATACAATATCCCGATAGCAAAGCCGATTTGATGGCTTGTTTTATGGAAGCGGGTTTACGAATGCTATATCCTATGGGCTTTTTAGGCATGATTAACCAACACTCTTGGATGTTTTTGAGTAGCTATGAAAAACTAAGAGAAAAACTCATACAAAGCACTTTTTTTGATACTTTACTCCATTTAGGCCCCCGTACTTTCCCTGAAATTGGTGGTGAAGTAGTACAAAATACCGCTTTTAGTTGTTGGAATACTACCCACGATGCCAAAGGCTCTTATTTGCGTTTGGTGGATTTTAACAGTACAGAACAAAAAAGGGATAAAACAATTGAAGCCATACAAAACCCTGATAGTGGATGGATTTATAGAGCTGATCAAAAAGATTTTGAGAAAATACCAAGTAGTCCAATTGGTTATTGGCTAAGTAACACTTATCTGGAATCATTTAAACTGAAAAAAATAAATGACATATTCACTCCTAAACAAGGGTTAGCTACAGGTAAAAATGAGAAATTCATGAGGTATTGGTTTGAAGTTCCTACTATAGCATTTCATAAAAATTACATTTCATTTAGTGATTGTTTTTCTGAAGGGGCGAACTGGGTTCCTTATAGCAAGGGAGGTGCGTTTAGAAAATGGTATGGTAACAATGATTATGTTGTATATTGGAAAAATAGCGGACAAATTATTAGAAATTTTAAGGATGATAATGGAAAAGAGTTATCCAGATTTCGTGCGGCTAATTATTACTTTAAAGAAGCTATAACTTGGAGTTTGACATCTTCTGCAAATGGTGGGTTTGCTTGCAGAATGAGACCTAAAGGGTTTGTTTTTGATATAAATGGAATGTCATTATTCGATGATAAAAAAGTAAGTGAATTACAAAGTGTTGCTTGTTTATTAAATTCAGTAGTTGGAACCTCTTTTTTAAAAGTTATAAATCCTACTATGGCTTATCAAATAGGAGATATTGCTTCTGTACCATATCATGATGATATTGATTGTAATCATTTTAGTTTTGAAACTAATGTAAATATTTCCAAACTAGAATGGGATTCCCGAGAAACTTCATGGGATTTTCAGCAAAATGAATTAATCAGACTACAAGGGCAAGATTTGGAGGAAAGTGTAGATTTGTTTAAAGCCTATTGGGGCAATAAGTTTTATGAATTGCACCGCAACGAAGAAGAACTTAACCGCCAATTTATAGACATTTACGGTCTGCAAGATGAACTCACACCCGATGTACCCTTAGAAGACATTACAATTTTAAAAGACGAAAGTAGTATTCAAAATGGGCAATTAGTCTTTAATGCTTCCGAAATCATGGTACAGTTTGTTAGTTATGCTGTGGGCTGTATGTTTGGGCGTTATTCACTTGATAAACAAGGGCTTATTTTAGCTAACCAAGGCGAAAGCCTTGAAACGTATTTAGGCAAAGTAGGTAAAACCCTAAACGAATTACGTTTTGTGCCTGATGAAGATAATATCATTCCGATACTGGATGACGAATGGTTTGAAGACGATATTGTAGGGCGATTCAAGGTATTTTTAAAAGCCTGTTTTGGCACACAAAATTTTGATAGAAACTTGGCTTATGTAGAAGAATGTTTGGGCAAAGACATTAGGAAATATTTCACCAAAGATTTTTACAATGACCATATCAAACGCTACAAAAAGCGTCCTATTTATTGGTTGTTTTCATCGCCAAAAGGCTCGTTCAATGTGCTAATCTATATGCACCGCTATACGCCAGATACACTCAACAGTATTTTAAATGACTATTTGGTAGAATACCGAGAAAAACTTAAAAACCGTGTAGAATATTTTGAACACATAGAAATCTCAGGCAGCGGAGCAGAACAGACCAAAGCAGCCAAAGAAAAAGATAAAATCAAATTGATATTATTAGAATTACAAGAATACGAAAGAGAGATACTCTATCCATTAGCGATTGAGCGAATAGCCATCAATCTCGACGATGGCGTGTTGGTAAACTATAATAGAATGGGAAAAGCCATCAAAGAAGTATCAGGACTAAACGATAAAGCAACCCAAAAGAAAGTAAAAGCCTTTGATTGGGTAAAGTGGTGATTTAGAAGACAATGAACAACATAGCAGAAGTATTACAAAAGCGATTTGAGGATCATAGAATTATTTTTTGGTACGATACCAAATCTGAATTATTAGAGCAATACCAAGAAATATCCTTAATTGGGGTAGAGAAAATACATGTACAAAGCAATGAGTTTGAAGTAAAATATATTACCCACAAACAAAGACCAAAAGATAAATTTTTACTCTATTTCAGTGGGCCAAAGCCAGCACACGAAGACAATTGGCTATTGGATATGGAACTAGCACACCATGTATTCCAAACCGACCCAGAAGCCATGCTTATACAAGAAATGGGACTGGATAGCCATTTCAAAGACTTAGTTGCTGAACACATTGAGTTTTTTAAAGCTAAAGACCGTAAAACAAAACTAAAAGAGCTGCTTGTAGAAGGAGATAGCCATAAGCAAATTCGTCATAAAATGCTTTCGGTGCTATTTGGAACAGAAAATATCAGTTTTACCACTTACATTCATGCCCATACTGCTGCGTATTTAGATGGAAATGAAAAGCACAACAGAGATTTAAAACACTATAATCTCAAGGATTTTTATTGGGGAGAAATCAAACAGCAATATCACTATCAAAGCGATAATCCATCACTTTATGATTTTCTGTTAGAGGTATTTAATACACATTTTGTATTAGGCAAAAAAACAAATCTAAGAAGAGATTCTAAACTAATTTTATCCCTTTGGAAAGATACTATTCTATACAGGGAATACTTTGCCAAAGTATCAGACAAAATAGCGGTGGATATTAGTGTAGAAGACAAGCTATATCAAGCGTCGATAGATGACATTATTCAAGATGATTTATTTCGTTTAACAGATTTAAAAATCATTCATGAATTGTCAGAATCCATTAGTAATGAACATATTACTAATGAAAAGGTCTTGTACTATGTAAAACAGCGAGAAAACAAATTTTGGTATAACGAAGTAGCCAATCTGTATCAGAGCTTAATCTTTGCCTCTGAATTGATTAGTTTAATCCGTAAATATTCGCAAGTAAATCATAACAGTTTTGAAGCAAGTACACAGCAATATGCTGATACACTTTTTGAAATAGATCAATGCTATCGAAAATTTGTTTGGTATTATCGTAGAACTAATCAAAATAGAATTTTAACTACCATTGCCGAAAAAGTAGAAAAAGTATATACAAACGATTGGCTTTTGACTTACAATAATAATTGGCAAGCTATTATTGATAAATTGTCAGCTTGGCCCAATGAGCCAAAAAGCGGACAAAAACGTTTTTTTGCAAACTACGTAAAACCCATCATTGATAAAAAGCAACGGCTTTTTGTTATTATTTCAGATGCTTTCCGTTACGAATGTGGAGCAGAGCTTACCAAAAGATTACAATCTGAGAATCGTTATCATGCTACAATTAGTCATGCTATCAGTAGCCTTCCCTCCTACACGCAACTTGGTATGGCTTCTTTGCTACCTCATTCAATCCTAAGTATTCAAGATAATAGTGATATTGTTTTGGCTGATGGTATTGTAAGTAGTGGTATTCAAGGCAGAACAAAAATTCTTGAAAAAAATGTAGGGATACGAGCCACAGCCATCAAAGCAGAAGAGTTTATGAAACTCAATACTGTTAAAGAAGGACGAGATTTTGTAAAACAGTACGATCTGATTTATATCTACCACAACAGAATAGACAAAGTTGGAGATGATAAAATTAGCGAAGATAAAGTTTTTGAAGCCGTTGACGATGAGATACATTTCTTGATTGAGATGCTTAAAAAAATTACAAACATGAACGGCAACAACATGATTGTAACTGCAGACCACGGTTTTATGTATCAGCATAGCGATTTAGACGAAAGTGACTATAACGAATCGACACACTCAGGAGAAATCTGGAAAGAAAACAGAAGGTTTGTGATTGGTAAAAATTTAAAAAATGATGCTTCTACCAAACAGTTTAAGGGAGCAGATTTGGGGATTGCCTCAGATATTGATGTATTGATACCAAAATCCATCAATCGCTTACGCATTAAGGGAGCAGGTGCAAGGTTTATTCATGGAGGAGCAAGTATGCAAGAAATAATAATCCCCGTGATTAAAATTACAAAAATTCGACAAAACACTACAACGCAGGTAGAAGTAGATATTATAAAATCAACAGATAGAATTACGACGAATATTTTATCAGTATCATTTATTCAAACAGAATTAGTAAGCGAACAAGTATTACCAAGGGCTATACGAGCCAGTATTTATGCAGAAGATGGAGAATTGCTGAGTGATCAGTTTAGATACAATTTTGATATACAAGAAGGTACTGAACGCCTAAGAGAAGTAAAACACAGTTTTCAGCTAAGTGCTAAAGCAAGCAATAAATATAAAAACCAACGAGTGAAATTAGTATTAGAAGAACCTTTAGAGGAAACTTCAAAATGGAAACATTATAAAGATTTTTACTACACATTAAACATATCGTTTACAAACGATTTTGATGATTTTTAAGGATGAAAGCACTTGACTCTAAATTGAATGAACACTTTGGCGGAAAGGTTGTTCGTAAAGACCTAACCAAGTTGGTAAAAGGCAATGCCATTGTTCCTATTTATGTCTTAGAATATCTTCTGGGACAATACTGTGCTACAGACGATGAAGAAACCATTTCTCGTGGCATAGAAACGGTAAAAAATATCCTTGCCAAACATTTTGTTCATCGAGATGAAGCTCAGATAATTAAATCAACCATTCGAGAAAAAGGTTCTCATAGGATTATTGATAAAGTATCTGTAAAACTCAATGACAAACAAGACCAGTATGAAGCCTATTTCGCTAATTTAGGACTCAACAGAGTACCCATTGCAGATGATATTATCAAGACCCATCAAAAGCTATTATCAAGTGGCGTTTGGTGTATTCTTACTTTAGCTTACATTTCTTCAGACGAAAAAGATAGAACGCCTTGGGTTATAGAATCTCTAAAACCAATACAAATTGCAGGGGGCGATATAGAAGAATACAAAGAGGGGCGTAAAGCATTTTCAAAAGACGAATGGATAGACATACTGCTACAAACGATGGGCTTGAATCCTGAAGAGTTTAGTTTCCGTTCAAAACTACTACAACTCACTCGATTAGTCCCATTTGTCGAAAACAACTATAACTTGATGGAACTTGGGCCAAAAGGCACAGGTAAATCACATATTTTCTCTGAACTATCTCCACATGGAATGTTAATTTCTGGGGGCGAAGTATCAAAAGCGAAACTATTCGTCAATAATAGTTCTGGGGAAATCGGTTTAGTAGGCTATTGGGATGTAGTCGCTTACGATGAATTTGCAGGCAAAAGCAAGAATACAGACAGAGGTTTGGTGGACATCATGAAGAACTATATGGCTAATAAGTCTTTTTCAAGAGGAACACAAGTATATGGGGCGTCTGCCTCAATGGTATTTGTTGGCAACACAGACCATACGGTTGAGTATATGCTTAATCATAGTAATTTATTTGATGCCCTTCCAAAAGACTATTATGATACTGCATTCCTTGATAGAATTCATGCCTATTTACCAGGATGGGAGGTACAAAAACTTAGAAATGATATGTTCACTTCTGACTATGGATTTATTGTAGATTACCTTGCTGAAATACTCAAAGAACTTAGAAAAGAAGACAGAACCCATGAATATGCCCAATATTTTGAGCTTTCGGATAGTATTACCACTCGTGATAAAACAGGGATTGTTAAAACGTTTGCTGGCTTAGCTAAAGTTATTTACCCTGCTGGAGGAATGAACCAAGCAGAGAGTCAAGAGTTATTAGACTTCGCCATTGAATGTAGAAAGCGAGTAAAACTACAGCTGCAAAAGATGGACGATACTTTTGAAGCAGTTGATTTTAGTTATCAAAATAAACAAACTAAGCAAAAAGTAAATGTAGAAACACTGGAGGTTATTGAATACGGTTTACCCAAAGAAGTAACGACACAGGTTGTATCAGAATCAAATTCAACATTATCAAGTGTACAAAATTCGCAGAAAGAGTTATTAGCAGGGCAAAAAATCATAAGAGATAATCAGCTTGGGATTTCATACAATAATCTTTTTGGCGACTACTTAATAGATGCAACAGAAATTACCATTATAGATCCTTATATCCGTCTGCCTTATCAATTACGTAATTTAATGGAATTGATAAGTTTGATTTATGCTAAAAAACAAATAGGATCAACCATAAAGCTACATTTGGTAACCAGCAACAATGAGGATTTTATACAAGGAGTTAAAGGAGCTTTTAATCAAATAACAGACTCATTAGCGTCAATGGATATTATATTTTCCTATGAATTTGATGAAAATATACACGACCGTTCCATACAATTAAACAATGGTTGGAAAATAGTTTTAGGCAGAGGCTTAGATATTTGGCAAAAAACGGGAGGTTGGTATGACATCAGCGAATATATTCAAGAAAGGCGTCTTTGTAAAGCTTGTGAAATTACATTTCTAAAATCAGAAAATTAAAATTATAAAAAATTACTAAAACTGAGAATACTATCTTTAATCTGTTGATTATACTAACCCCCAACCAGTCTTATGATTTCCTAAGACCTAAAACAAAGAAGAGCCTCACGCTCGAAAAGGCTTATTGAAAATATTAAAATGTTTCAAGGCAAAAGGAATATTTATCCCCAAATACATTCTAAGAGCTTTACGCTCTTTAACATTTTGGGGCGTTGGGAACAACCTACGACTAGTTTGAGTCATTTTCAAGTAACATTAAATACTCCAAAAATTATACATAGTATTTTAAAACATAATCAATAAACCAACGAGGTAATAAATCCGAATCAACCTCTAGTTTTAACTTACCCTCTATTTTTGTTGCGATAAGTCTGAATTCCTCTTCTGAATTGTCAAACAAATAACATTTATCTGTGTTCTCAATAGCATTGATGAGGTTATTCAATGTATTGTAATACCTACTCTGTATTTTGTCAGAATCAACTCCATGTCCTCCTTTTACCACCCTATTCTCAACCCTTGAGATATTAACCTCTGGATCATCAATACATATAAAGTACAAGTAAGTTTTGTATCCGTTTTGTTTTGCTTCAACTATTTCCTGAATTTTTGACGGGTGACTCATCACTGTTTCAAAACAAAAATCAATCTTTTGTTTTTGTACATGGTGTCTTAAAAACGCACTTATCAAAGCACCCTCGTAGCTGTGCGTTTCTTTTTGAATATCAACAATAACATTCTCTTTTATTGTAATATCTATAGGTCGTTTATCTTTGCTCGACTTCTCTATCAGTGATTTAGCACGCTCAGTTTTAAAAAAATCATCTAAATCCGCTTGCGTCAAGCTTAAATCGTAATCATGCAAGTCAACATATCCCTTTGTTGCGAGCTCCTTTTCTATCAGGTCTGCATTTAAGAAAGGTCCAGTAGTATATTTTTTTGAAAAAGAATCGAACAATGTACTTTTACCTGAACCATTTGGGCCTGCAAAAACCCTTAACCTTGGCTTTGACATTGCGCTATTTTCGTTCTAAAATCATCCCTTTTTTAAATCTTGAAGTATCCACTTCATGTTTATCTAGAGTTCTTAATACCACCTCACTTTTGTCAGGGTTTATAGAAATAATCTTGCCATCTCTTATGATTTTTACTGTCAAACCCAAAGCTTTAGAAGTTCTGATTGCTTTGGAAGATGCTATTTTTGCAGATTGAAGAAGTATTTGCTCTTCTTTTGTAGAATCACTGCCTTTCCCACGTTTTGTTGCTCTGCTTCTCATTATCTTATATTTTATTATTCAAATCAGCTTTCGTGTTGATTTTTATTTCAGTACTGCCCATAACATTCATTACCTAATTATTCAGTGTGTGTGTTATGCTAGAACAGATAGCTTTTTGCTTATTCTCATCGGTAGTCATCTTTTCTACAATAACGCACTCCTACCTAATCCTCACAAATTGTGTTTCTACAAATATAAAAAAATATTCGATAACCTTAAACTCCACACTGCCTCTCAAACATTCTCAATATCACTTGGTAAACTATCATGCCATCTTTACAAGGTAATGATAAATGTTTAACATTATCCTTCTTGAGATATGTTTTTTATTGCTAATATCCTTTGTCGGGGATAATGACCTAAAAATGCAGGTCTATATTTCTATTCTACTAACTTAGTCAATTTAAACATAATGGTAGAGACTATCCAAAGACTTATCTTACCACAAATTTTACCAATTCCTGTTTAACGTTCTTTCGCTATAACTTAATTATGGAAGCTTATTGAATGTATTAAAATGTTTCAAGCCAAAAGGAATATTTATCCCTGATACATTGTACGAAGTGACGCTATTTAGCATTTTGGGGCGTAGGAAACAACCTATGATTAGTTTGAGTTATTATCTGCAGGACTTCTAAAGGAGATGTGTTTCTAATGTACTAAATGTTCTAATAGATTTTTTAAATATTTCTTTTTGTATATCTATTAGATTTCGTTCATTAAAATTAAAATATTCAAGTGCTTTTTTACACTCTTTGTTTGAATTGCTAAATGTATGTGCTATTAATCCAGATCGTAAACTTTGTAAGTGCCTTAAAAACTCAAATAAATCTGGAATATCCATATTTTTGCTTTCTAAAAATTTTTGAAATTTAGAAATTCCTTTAGTATTTGGCTCTAATTCAATTCCTTTTACAATTTCTTTTTCGTTGATTCTATCAATTGTTAATTTTACTATTGTCAAAGTTTGCTCACAAAAGCTTTTAATATTATTTTCAGTTATAAGATGTAAGGCTTTAAAATTGAACTCGTCTTCTTTTGCCAAAGGTTTATAAAGATTCCAACCGAATTTTTGATACCATTTTTTGTTGAAATCATTGTATAAATGTTTAAAATATAAATCTATTGATTCTGGACTTTCATACCAATTTCCTAAAATCATTGTCTTGTAATATGTTGAACTGAGTTTTAAATCTTCTGTAATTGGAATATTGTATTGTTTCCAATGTAATTGCTCGTTTTCTGGTAATATCAATAAATCTGTTAAGAGAACAGGAATAATATTTTCTAAATTATTATCAATTTTTAACCTAAAATACTTATTAGAAACAGAAAAGCTATCAATTTCATATTCTATTGGATTATTATAGTATTTATTTAAAACTTCCTTTTTAAAGTATGTAAACGTGAAATTGCCTTTTGACTCATATTTCGGATTTTTCAGTATAATTTCTCCATTTTCATCAATTCCAATAATAAACTCTTCACAATGAAAATTGTCAAAATCTAAATAACTTCTTTTTGAAACATTAGGCTTTATAAAATAATTACCTAAAATCCAACTTTGATAAGTTCCCATATCGTTTCTTATCAAATGATTATAAAAGTAATTTTCGTTTGAAAAGTCTTTGTCGATGAATTCTAAATTCCAATCTTTATCAATAGTTTTTCGTAAAATCATATATTCAAAACTTATAAAAAAATGCATATCTCTCATTGTAATATACTCTTTGAGATATTTTAATTTTATTTTGACTTTATTAGGTTCTACTACTATTACTTCATCTAATTCTCCATAATCGTTTACAAAATAATAGACACGATTTTGTTTATCAGCCACTTCTTCAAATAATCGATAGAAAAGAATAAATTCTTCCCCAACATCAATATATTTTTTTATGCCATCTTTAATATTAAATGATTTTCGAAATAAGAAAGGTTCTACTTCTTCGTTGTCATAAGTTTGATAGGAATTATCTCCATAAACATTTGATTTCCCTTCATAACCATAATTAATAGGCCAACTATGAGATGAAGAATATTTTTCTAAGTATTTATTTTTGATTAAAGCACAATAAATTCCTTTAGATTCAATTTCGTCATATGTTGATTCACAAATTAATAACCATCCATTTTTAATTTTAAATCCATTTTCTATTTCTTGAATTTTATCTTTTAGGAGAAAAGTTTCTAAATTCATTTGTGACGTGCGGTTTTAAAGTCTTGCAGAAAACTCGCTAATATGCGAAAGTTTTGTAGTACTTTTTGTATTTTTTTGTGTTATTCCTATTTTTCGTTGTACTATTGATGTCGTACTTCTTGTATTCTTGGTGATAGTTTTTGTAATTCCTAAAATAGTTGTTTTCTTAATAATTTCAATAATTCTTTTAAATTTAATTGGTCAAACGGACTAACAATTTTCAAAAGACTTACTTTAAAACATGGGTATAACTATAAATGAGAAACAAGCCCTAAAAACAAAAAGCAGGTAAAAACCTGCTCTTCCAAAATCATCAAGTCGAACTACAACGCCATAAATGCAACTAAGCCGACCTCTAGACTAGCCATCCGCCTAGGTTAAGTTCAAAACTAAGCGTCACTCATTCCTTCATGGCTTGGCTTGCAGCTACGACGAAGGCTTAGTTATTAACAGCTGTATTTATAATCTGTCTATTGAATTTTTAATCATTGTATTTAGTTCGTTTAAAGCATACTTTCTGATTACTTTGTCTCTATTCTTTTTTGCATTAACCTCTTGTGAAATTTTTGTATGCAACTTCTGTAGTAATTCTTTCTCTTGTCGTTGATGTTCTTGTATTGTTACATTTAAGTATGTTTTTTCTGGGAAATATCTATACTCAAAGAAATGCTTTAATCTGAAAATACTGTCGTTGCTAAGATTAAGAATTGTTTCAGCAAACTTTTTAGAGTTTAGTCTTGCTAACATTGGTGTGTGTTCAATTATATTACCTAAATCATCATTGTATTCTCGTGTTTTTTGATAAAGTTCATCAACATTGCCATTGGTTATGTTGTAGAATATATCATCTACAACAACATTTGATTTATCGTGCTTAATTTTTTCTAAAATTTCTCGTGTATATTTTACGAGAAACTTAAACTCTTCAGTTTTGTCAGATGCATACTCTTTCTGCCACGAACCCCAAGTAAGCATTGAAAATCCTCTACTGTCTTTAAATTCAGCAAGGTTTGTTTTCTTTATTAGTTGTTTTGCTCTATTGATAACCTGCAATTTGCTTTTTTTCTTGTATAGTTTTGTGTCTATAAGAGAAAATAGAATACCTGAAATATGCAGTATTTCTGTTATGTGAAAATCTTCTGTCGTGAAAAAACTCGTGCTTACACTATCTAATAAAATTAAAAAATTATCATCATCTAATAGCTGCCAATACCAAAGTTTTTCCCAGTCTTTTTCTACTTTATCTTTTGCATAAATTGTAGAGTTGTTAATTTCAGAAGCTATATCTGTATAGTCTCCATTTTTTATAAAATCAATTAGTGCGAATGGCGTAAATAATTTAGTTGAATGCAAAAGGGAATATGTAGCAACAACTTCTTCGTATTGTGTGTATTTTCTTTCACGCTTGTCATCAGAGGAAAATTGAGTTTGCTGAAACGAAGTTATGTCTTCGTTTCCAGTCTTAAATTCAAGGAAGTAAATTAAGAAATAGCTTAAATAATTTTTGATTAACTCTTTATATTTTTCCTCTTCTTTTGATAGCTCTTTGTCGGTAAAACTGAGTAATCTTTCAAAATCGTAAATAGCTCTTTGTAACACTCGAAGATTTTCTTTTCTAGAAATATCAAAAGTTTTTATTATTAAGTCCTTTGATGCAAGTAAAAAAGGTTTTATTTCGCTTGTAACAGAGTCTAAAAAGAAATCAATAGCTTGTCCTGTGTCTGGTTTGATTTCAAATGTTTGTCCAATTATTTTTTCTTTAAAAACGGGATATCTGAATTTACTATTATTTGTGTTTTCTTCGTCTATTTTATCTTCGTCGGAAATCAAGATTACTTTGCA
This sequence comes from Arcicella aquatica, assembly GCF_034928825.1. NCBI lineage: Bacteria > Pseudomonadati > Bacteroidota > Cytophagia > Cytophagales > Flectobacillaceae > Arcicella > Arcicella aquatica. The sequence goes on from NZ_JAYFUL010000026.1 coordinate 48,280, forward strand.
TTGTGAGTGTTCTACAAAGTCATTAATAAAACCATATAGTTCGTCAAGTGGGATTTTACAACGTTCAACATCATCAAATATTAGGATACGATTTCCTTTGATTTTATCATTTGAAGATTTGAAAATAGAAATCGGGTCAAAATTTATATTGATACTACCGTCAGCTTTGTTGTCCTTGTCATAGTCAAAATCTATTTTTAAAGTTGATTTGATAAAACCTTTGAAAATGTCGGTTGCGAATTTTGCACCTTTAGAATATAGAAATGGTGATATTTTAGCCTTTAGTGATTCGGTTATTTCGCTTTTCTTAGCAACACCATTAAGTGAAACATAAATGGGTTTTAAATTTACATCGCCTTCTTCAATTTCTTGTGCATTTTCCCATTCTTCAATTATTCTTCTAATGAAATATGTTTTCCCTGCCCCCCATTTCCCTTTTAACATTACTGCAAAATTGGGATTTTGAGAAGTCACGAAGTAATTAAGATATTCCTTTGCTGTCTGATTTGTCATTGTCTAAGTTGGGGGTCTTTAATATAGCTGCTAACTCCCTAATATGCGAAAGTTTTCTAGTACTTTTTGTATTATTATGCCAGTTTTTGTAATTCCTAATGTAGTTGATTTCTTAGTAATTCTAAACAATTCACTTACTTTAAATTTAATTGACCAAACAAACTAACAATTTTCGAAAGACTTACTTTAATCATGGGTATAACTATAAATGAGAAACAAGCCCTAAAAACAAAAAGAGCAGGCAAAAACCTACTTTTCCAAAATCTTCAAGTCGAACGATAACTCCATAAAAGAAACCACCGAAGCCGCCCGCTAGACTAGCCGTCCGCACAGATTATTTCAACATCACCTTCATTGCATTGCTTGCAGCCATGACGAAGGTGATGTTATTAATTGCTGCCATCTTTTATTCATGTATTAAAATTCGGGTTAATGCGTCACGAAGTTTCTGCTGTAAATCATCTATACTTTTGAATAAAAGAATTTGTCTTGATTGTAAGTCAAAGGTTAAATTTTCAACTGAACTTGCTACCATCAAAACAGGTTTGTCCATGCCGTGTGCTAATCCTAATTCATAATATACATTTGGATTTCTTCCATCAATGTTTGCTATGACGAGTCTTGCTTGTGCCATTTGTTTGATAATGCTAGGTAAAATCTCTCCTCTAATAAATTCTTCATCGCCTCTAACACATTTCAGTCCCATTCTTTCACAAGTTTTCTTAATGGCGAAAAATTGTTTCTCAAAAGCTGGGTTAAATGGTGTCAGAACAAAAACTAAATCTTTCTGAATTGATAAGTCATTTTCTTTTACTCCTGAATATTTAAGAAAATTCGTATAAAATACTTTTTGAGCATTAGAAGATAAAGGTGTAACGTTTGGTGAGGATAAAAAGAGATGATTGATGTCTTCCCATCTTGCACCATTTGCCAAGAGTTTGTCAGTAAGTTGATAAATTTTATCTTCATAAGACTTACGCATATATTCTATCTCTACTATTTGTTTTTCCTCTTTACGTTTCTTTTGCAAATTCCTTATTTTTTCAAAATATAAGAGAGCCGTTGTTAAAATTCCAATAAATGAAAATGTCATTATTAGAATTTGTGTCAATGTATTATTGTCAATTAGTTTATCCATTTTTATTACTAATTTAATAAGTTAAGTGAAATAAGCATTAAAGAAACGGAAACTAAGAAGTTTAAAATTCCTAAAAAAATTGTATAACTTATCTTTATCTGAACAAAGCAGTCGGTAGAACGTTTCCAAATAAAAACAGTAAGAATAGAAATTAATAGGTAGCACACAAAATACATTAGTCCATCTGTAGAATTTTTCGTGTCCTTAATGATAAATGCAATAATGAATGACAATCCTAAAAAATTTAAGTCAACAGGTAATTCTAAAAGAGCTTTAATAAATATAGGAATATTGGGTCTTTGGTCAATGAATAGTTTTAGTAAAAATGATAAAACTACCAAAATAATTGAAAGTAAATATCCTGTCATCTTTTAATATTGTTTTTTAATGAGTGTTTTTCATATGTTGCAGCTAACTCGTAAATACAAGTATGTTTTTTGCTATTTTTTCCCTAAAACTAAGTAATAGATATAAACAAAGCTATTGTTAGCTTTTAATAATTTCGTATCCCAATAATACAAAGTGCGAATTGTGTACTCTACTTATTGATGTGTGTAAGGGCTAGATTGCTTTGAGTGTTTTTCTCAAGATGTACCCAAGTTAAAATCACATTAATAACATTATCTAAAATACACATCCACCATTCTACTCCCTAAACTTCCATCATTTAATACAATAGGTCTTTTCATTGATTTTAGGACACCTTTAGAAACAGCATATCTGAGTCCTTTTGAGAGTTCGTCTTGCTGAAACTCCCTATTCAATTCTTCTCTACAATAATTCGTAATCTCTTTTAAGTATTTGTAGCCGTCATTAAAAAGACCTGAATTCAGTAAAACTTCATTAATAAATGAATCAATGCTTCGTTTAGATTTAGCACTTAAAAAATATTCAACGTTCTTTTTGTTGTCATTTTTGAATCTTACAAGAGCTTCCGCTTTATTAACATAATTGGGAATATTAGAATTTAGGTTGAAAATTTTCATCCCCTCAAACCCTAATTTATCACCTATTTCTCTGGCAAAAGACTCACTTAGAAATCTAGACCCATTCAAAATACCATATAAATGTGAGGGAGATTTATCTAAAAATTCTGCAAAACCCGGAACTTCCAAATCTATGATTTCCATAAGCCTTCGTAATTTATTGGATATTTTTTCGGAATATTCAACATTTTCTTCTTTCATCCTGTAAAAGGATGAAAACATTTACGCTAAATATTATCATATATTTACTTTTTTTTGAAAAATATATTTTATATTTGAATAAGTTATAGCTAATAGCTATTTCATTATTTTTTTGGCATTAAACTAAAAAGTCTCGACTGCAAATTCCGACAATTTGAACAAGGCGAGGCGGTAGATTTAATGCCTGTGTGACTACTTTTGCGTAATTTTGGCAATGTAGCACACGGGCTCTACCGTTTTACCGTCCTTGTCGCCGTCGGAAGCGTGCAGTGCGGTCGGTAGTAGCCCTGTGCTATATTGCTTTCAAAGCCTTCTGCAAGAGACTCGTAAAATAGGTGCGAGTTATGAAACATTTCTTTTTTTATCCCAATCATGCTAAGGCTGTGTTCAGCCTTAATGTCAGTGCCTGCCCTAAACAGCGCTACAAGAACATCATCAAAGCGCCTGTATAAGGTCGCTTACCATCTTTTGTTTTAATGTTTTAATACATTCATCTAAAAACTAAACCCATGAACGCAAAAATCTGCGTAAGGGCATTGCTATGCCTTTACTTTTTCATATCTGTCCATTATCTAACCGCCCAGTCGCTTAAGGTGGGAGACAATATCCCACCTGAGCTTTGGAACTTGTCTCTAAAAGTGGCCAACCACCCACAAGGCAAACAAAGCCTGACACTCAGTGAGTATAAGGATAAACTAATCATCCTAGACTTCTGGGCTACTTGGTGTGCTCCCTGTATTAAATCACTCAGTAAGCTGGATAGCCTTCAGCGGAAGTTTGGCTCGGAAATAGTCGTTATCCCTATCACCAATGAAACCGCTGGCAAAGTGCTACCTTTATTCAACAAGCGAGGCTGGCGGCTACCCAGTGTGCTGGAAGACACCATCGTGAGGCAATACTTTCCTTACTACGGTCTCCCCCACCAAGTATGGATTAGGAATGGCGTGTTTTTTGGTGAGTCTGCTTCCTCTGCGTATGCCAATGTCACCAACATTAACCGTGCTTTAAAAGGAGATGATTTCGTCCTTTCTCATACCACTCCTCCCGTTAGCTTTGATTTTAATCTTCCGCTGTTCTATAATGGTAACGGAGGTACTTTGGAGCATCCCCGCATGAGGTCGGTCTTCTCTAAACGCATTAATGTTGATGTGGGAGGAATCCGCCTAGGCAAAAACAGCATCATGCTATACAATGCTTATTTTATCACCCTCATCTATGAGATGTACAGTGCCTACATCCCCTTTGTCGGTAGAACCAACCGCATTGTCTGGGAAGTAAGTGACTCGCTTAAACATGAGTTGCTGGGTACCTACAGAAAGGAAACGGGTATTTACGAGCAAGACAAAGACTACCAGCAATGGCAGAACCAATATATGTATTGTTATGAGTTAAGCTTGGATACCTCGCTAAACATCTCCCGCAAAGCACTTCGGGAATTTATGAGTGATGATATTAACCGCTATCTAACACTGGAAAAAGGCGTGAAAGCCGTCGTAGAAAAAAGGACAATACCCTGTTATGCTATTGTTCGGCTGGAACATACCTCTACCCTGCCTTCCTTGAAGGTTGATGCTGGGAATGTTGAATCTGCTGAATCTAGTAATGCTGATTTCTTCACATTGAATAATCAATCCATCAAACGTTTAACCAGCTACGTTAGTGCGGTATTATCAAGCCAGCCTTACCCTGTCATGGATAGGATTCTTTCGGACACTAATGTCTCCATTCAGCTGGATAAAAAGCATCTTACCATTCCGACGATTAAAAGAGCCCTCAATACAATCGGTTTTGATTTGGCACTGACAACACAGGAAATGGATGTAATCGTCGTAAAATATGCTAATTCTTCAAACCCCTAAGCAGCATGAGAAAAGTCTATTTTGTAAATTTTGTAAGTATACTATTCTTGATCAATATCTTAATAGCATACTCTTCACCCTTGTATGCCCAGCTGTTAAAAAGCAGGGTGATTACTGCCTCAGATGGAATCGAGCTTCCCGGTGCATCCGTAAGACTCATTAAACAAGGGACTGGGACGCTTACAGATAAGAATGGTTTCTTTGAAATCAGTGCTACTCTTCCCAGTGATACACTGGTAATCAGCAGTATTGGCTTTAAGTCCCTCAAAATACCTGTTGCTGTTTCCTCTTCTAAGCAAATCTTACCTGCCTCTCTCAGCATGGAGATACAAAACAGTGAACTTCAGGAGGTAATCGTTTCTACGGGATACACTAAAATCAGCAGTGAAAGAGCCACAGGGTCTTTTACCCATCTTAATAATGAACTCATCAACCGAAGCGTCAGTACCGATATTTTGAGCCGTTTAGAGGGAGTAAGTGCTGGGCTGCAATTTTACAAAACCAGCATATCTCCTCACGGAAATACCTCAGACTTAAGAGTCAGGGGGCTTAGCACCATTCATGCCTCAAGTGCTCCTTTAATCGTAATCGATAACTTTCCTTATGAGGGGGATCTTAATACCATCAATCCCAATGATGTGGAAGACATCACCATCCTCAAAGATGCAGCCGCTACTTCTATCTGGGGTGTTCGGGCTGGCAATGGCGTAATCGTCATTACCACCAAGCAAGGGAAGTACAATAAAAAAACAGCAATCAGTTTCCAGTCTAACTTTACTTCGGCTGATAAACCTGACCTATTCTACAATCCTGCCTTTTTGAATGCCCAAGACTTGATTGACTTTCAACGCTTACGTTTTATCAATGGTGGCTTCCAACAAAATAACTGGACTCTCCTCCCTCCTGCTGTTGAACTCCAAATTGCTGCTCAGCAAGGAAAGATTAGTAATGTGGAGATGGAACGGCAACTAAAACTTTTGGCCACCAAAGATATCAGAAAAGACATGCTCAAATACTTGTATCAGACTCCTCTGAATCAACAATATTCTCTGAATATTTCAGGGGGTAATAATGACCTGAAATATGTCACATCCCTTGGATTTGATAAAAACCTTTCCGCAAACGTCGGGTTTAGTTCCTCAAGGGTAACACTCAATAATCAACTAAATTATAGACTGGGTAGAAAACTGGAGGTATTTAGTAGCTTGTACTATGTCCTTCAGGCTTACAAAAACAATGGGCTACAGCCATCAGCCCTTATTCCTAGAGAAGGCGGGGCATTACAATCTTATACTGCTCTGATAGAGGATAATGGATTGCCAGCAGCCATCCCCTACAAATACCGTCAAACCTACATTGATGCTGCTGATGCTGCCACATCTACTGGCTTATTAAACTGGCAGTATAGACCCTTGGAGGAACTTAACTTTTCTGATAATACCTCCAACAATAACGAGATAAGAATGAACACTGGCTTGCGATACTCCTTGTTTTCTGATTTAGCCCTTGACCTTAAATACCAATTCAGAAGTGCTACTGGGGAAGTCCGTAATTACTATGCACCTGAAACGTACTATGTCAGAGACCTCATTAATCGCTTTACTCAGTCTAATGGTACTAGTGTCATCCCTCTGGGGGGAATCTTATCGGGTTCAAGATCTGCTGGCAAGAGTCATTATGGCCGTTTGCAACTTAACTATCATAAATCACTCCAGCAACACCAACTAGATGCACTGGCTGGGGCTGAAATCAGGGAGGATCAATCAACAGCGGAACCTGGTTACTTATTATACGGTTATGACAATCAGACATTGACGAGTTCCCCTTATCTCAATTATGAAACTAGCTATCCCCTACGACCTAGGTCTGCCAGCAGAATCCCTAATACCATTGCTGATGTCCAGCATTTCACTGACCGATTTATCTCTTATTTTGCCAATGCTGCCTACACGTTTGATCAAAAATATACCCTGACACTCAGTAGCAGGTGGGATGCTTCCAATATATTTGGGGTAGCCACGAATCAAAAAGGGGTTCCACTCTGGTCTGTGGGTGGATTATGGAACCTCAAGCAGGAGTACTTTGCCTCAGCCTCAAGTAATACGATTGATGTGCTAAAGCTTAGAGCGACTTACGGGGTTAACGGTAATATTAATAAGCAGGTAAGTACCATGCCAAGTATTACTAACAGTATCGGTACGGTGACCAACTTACCTGCTGCACAGCTCTTAAGCATCGGGAATCCCTCTTTAAGGTGGGAGAAGGTGAGCGTCTGGAATACTGCCCTTGACTTTTCTTTCCTGAATGGCAGCATTCGGGGCAGTTTGGAATACTATCAAAAAGCGGGTAGTGACCTGATTGGCTATGATTATCTAGATCCAACCACTGGAATCTTTTCAATAGGACTGGGTGGAATCACCAATATTGATAGTCGGATTAATGCTGCAAACATGCTTACCAAGGGAATGGATGTGGAAATCAGTGGGCTCATTACTAAGGGTAAGTTCAAATGGTCTGCTGTGCTACTGGCGAGCTGGACAAAAAACAGGATTACCAAGTACAGTGGCACAGAATCACCTGCTATCCAGTCTTTTTTCCCCGTGTCTAACGCTGCAAGGGCTCCAGCCAGAGAAGGTAAGTCGGCGGATGTCCTTTATGCCTTGCCTTGGTATGGCTTAAATCCTGCCACAGGGGCAATGCTAGTGTATTCCAATAACGAATTGAATGAGAACTATGCTGCCTACTGGTCGTCATTGCAAACGGCTAGTCTTCAAGAAATGGGCGTAACAGTACCTCAACATTTTGGAAGCTTTAGGAACACGCTGACTTGGAAGGGGCTAAGCCTTAGCGTCAATGTTGTTTATAAGGCTGGATACAATTTTAGAAGAAGCAGTATCAATTATACTAACCTAATCAACTATGGGAATGGGCACAAGGATTACTTGTTAAGGTGGAAGGTTCCTGGAGACGAATTACATACAATTGTCCCAGCCCTCAGCATGCGAGCTAATACCACCAGAGAGAATATCTATCTCAATAATGAAATGCTTATTGAAAACGGAGCACATCTTAGGTTGAAAGACATCAATCTTAGTTATAAGTTTTCTGCTCCTACACTGGGACTAAGCAATGTATCGGTTTTCATGTATGTCAATAATGTAGGAATATTATGGCGTGCCAATAAAGCAGGTTTAGACCCTGATTTCCCAACCTCAGACTACCCTCCTATCAGAACTTACTCTTTGGGCTTTAAAATTGACCTTTAACTTTACAATAGTTTGCAAAGGTTTTGATAAATAAAAAAAAGCGTTACATTGGGTTTACCAAGACACCAACAAACGCTTTAATGGAGAGCATAACCCTCGTGAGTGCGATATTAGGCAAAATGTCTAATATTGGCAAATGGCAACGCCAATTTATTATCCATCTAATTCCCTTGATTATGAGTATTAGAGGACGGATTAATTTTATGCAAATGTCAAGATACGGTACATATAGCATGACGAGCTATCGAAATAACTTCGATAAAACCTTTGATTTTGGGGCGTTCAACACAGAACACATCAAAATCAAAGGGACAGCTTACCATGTCATTATCTTTGACCCAAGTCATATTCGCAAAAGTGGAAAATCAACTTTTGGTAAAGGTCGTTTTTGGTCTGGGTGTGATAATCAAAGCAAATTAGGTCTTGAAATTGGAGGTATTGCTATTGGTGATATTGAACATCATACAGCCTTTCATTATGAGGCGATTCAGACTCCCAATGCTGAAAATCTAAAATTATCGGGTAAAAATTTGATAGACCACTACGCAGATTTAATCATCAAAAGGAAAGCAGCATTGATGAAATTCTCTACCTATTTAGCGGTTGATGCTTATTTTTCAAAGAAAACCTACGTTGATAAGATACTTGATAATACTGATTTTAACATAATTTCTCGACTAAGGGACGATGCTGTGATGTACTATGTTTTTAATGGTCATCCAACAGGGAAACGTGGAAGACCACAATGTTACGATGGAAAAGTAGATGTCAAGAACCCCGCAATGAACTATTTTAAAATTGTTCATCAAGATTTAGAAATACGAATATTCTCAGCAATTATCTATGTTAAGTCCCTTCAACAAAAAGTAAAAATCGCTTTGGTTCAGTATTTAGATGAGAATAGTCCAAAAATAAAATCAACAAAAATTTATTTCTCTACCGATACAAATTTATCTGCTTGGCACATCGTCAAATATTATAGAATCCGTTTTCAGATAGAGTTTATTTATCGTGATGCAAACCAATTTACAGGCTTAGAACATTGTCAAGCTCGTTGTGAGGAAAAACTATATTTTCACTTTAACTCTTCGCTCACAACGGTTTCTATTGCAAAATCTGCTCATTATTTAACGATTCCAAAAGAACAGAGAGAATCGTTTTCAATGGCAGACATTAAAACTATTTATCATAATCAGTTATTGCTCGAAAGATTTTTTGACGTGTTTGCTATTGACCCTGACACGCATAAAAATAACCCAAAAGTCAAAGAACTATATTATTTCGGCTCTATTGCCGCTTAAATCTTTACAAAGTATTGACTTTAATAAAACGCATACAAATATGAAAAGACTTTATAACATCATCGCTGGCTCGCTTTGCTTGGTATTGGTTTCCTGTCATACTGATTTTTTGGAGGTGAAACCCGATAGCAGGCTGGCGGTTCCTGCTTCCTTAAAGGATATGGATGCCTTAATGGATAATATGACTGTCATGAATACTACATCAGTATTAATCATGGGAGAAATTGGCACGGATGATTATTACCTCAATGAGACAGAATGGAATTCTCTGACCAACCCCTATCAAAAAAATGGCTATGTATGGGCTAAAGACATCTATGAAGGGCAGCAGTGTCCGGGTTGGAATAATGCTTATACGAAGGTGTTGTACAGCAATATAGTATTAGAGGGGCTTAGTAAGATACAACCCAACGAAAAGAATACGGAACAGTACAACAGGATTAGGGGGACTGCTTTGTTCTGGAGGGCATGGCAGTTCTTTCAACTGGCGCAGATTTTCTGTGATGATTATGAAAAGGAAAATGCTAGTCAAAAAATGGGGATTCCGATTAGGTTGTCTTCCAACATTAATCAATCTAATGCTAGAGTAAGTATAGAAGCTACTTATCAACAAATAGTCAATGACCTTACTGAGACCTTGACTTTACTTCCTGCATTACCCAAAGAAAAGACTCGTCCTTCTAAGCAGGCGACGCTGGCACTTTTAGCTCGTATCTATTTACAAATGAAGGAGTATGCCCTTGCAAAGCAATATGTTAATCAATGTCTAGCGATCTCTGACGAATTAATGGATTATAATAAAGTGGACAGCAGGCTAAGTTTTCCTTTTCCTCTTTATTCTTTTGGGAATGTGGAACAGTCTCTGTTTAATGTCATGCTGGAAATTCAGGTTTTCTTTTCCTACCTGAAAGTGAATCCAACCTTGCTGGATTCTTATGAGGCCAATGACTTAAGATTCCCGGTCTATTTTTTAAAATCCAACAATGACTATACTTTTAAAGGGTCTTATAATGGTTATGATACGTTTAATCCTTTCCCTGCACTTGATGAGCTTATGCTTATCAGGGCGGAATGTAGTGAGAGGCTGGGCAATCATGAGGATGCCTTGCAGGCGCTTAATACGCTTTTAATCAATAGATACAAAACAGGTACTTATCAAGCCATGACGGTGGCTAATACCAGGAATATCCTAACTGAAATCCTGAATCAAAGAAGAAAAAGCTTAGTATTCAGAGGAGTTAGGTGGAGTGATTTGAGGCGACTGCGAAAGGAAATGGGGTATACATTCGTTCGTTCGCTAGGAACTAAAAAATATGAATTAGCGCCTGAGCATGAAAAACTGTACACTTGGCCAATCCCTGATAATGTGATCATATTAGGGGGGATTCCTCAGAATGTTAGGTAGCAGTATCTATAACGGTTGTCTCTATACTGAAAGAGACAACCGTTTATACTATCCTCTATGGCATTCTCGAAACTGACCCTTGATAAGAGCCGTCTCCAATAGCATCTGAAACCGTTTCGGATTGTACTTATCTAAGATTTTAGTAATATTCCCTAGCAGTAAATTCACTTGTTTTATCATTCTTTCTATGCCATGAATATGCGAGTTTTTAAGCGGTGATTGAGATTATTGGCAATACCTATCAATTGTTTTTGGTGGACTTGCTCTTTTTCAGCAAACAGATTTTAAAATTTCCACTTGAGTGAACATAAACTAACCTTGACATTTTTAAGCCTTCGCTTTTGTTTAATCTCTTCAAATTATGTCTGGGAGATTCTCGATAGAATAACACATTGCAAGGCTTCTTATAATCTAAATCGTCTTGATTGTTTTGGCTTCTTGACTTACATTGGTTTTGATATTCTAGCTTGATGTGTAAAATGATTTCTTCTACAAAAGTGCTTGCACGGTAGTTTATGTATACATAATCTCCATCTTGCTTCACTACTCAAGTAGTGAAAAATTATTTAACCCTTTACTAAATCAATTCTGCTATCTCAATTCCTTAATCTTACACTAACTTTATAATAATTGTTCCTAAATTTTATATTAACTACCTTTTTACACTAATCTTATAATAATCTTACACTATTTTGACATAAATTTTACACTATGAATCTTTTTGCCCGAATTCGTATAAATATCATATCATCATCTCCACTTTAGGGGATAAAGTAGCTAAATTAGCTGTTAATAAAACAACTATACAAGCCCTTTTTTCTTGCTTAGTAGCTACAAGGTTTACACATGTCACCAACTATATTCTCTCAGTATTTACGCTATTCTTACTTCATCAAAACTCTTCTCCCTCCTACTTACTGGTTGTTCCTTCCAAGTGTTATTCTTTGACGTCTTTGGGGTTTTCTATCTAAGCATTCATTTTTAGTCTATGTTCTGACTTTACAGTGCTGATAAACTTAGATGGCTATATATTAGTACATAATATTTTGTACTTTTCCGATAGTGCTAAAAAATATTAAAACATGTCAATACCCTTAAATATATCCACTATTCTACAAGGTAAAACAGTAGAGTCAGAACGATTAGCATTTTAAAAATTGGAATCCAACTGCTATCATGCGAACTGTTGGAGCATTTGATAATGGTTTTGAAAATTTAGGACGTGGATATATTGTTGCAGGTATCGAATAAGAAAACGGTATGCCCAAGCGTCCTGTTTATGGTTTTCCAACAGAGAACTTCGTCTAACAGAAGGAAAGGTACAGGTATTCCAACGATTAGAAAGTCACTTAAAAACAATGGTTCACAACCTGCTTACTTTGATACAGATGGAGTAGATAGACGTTTTTTTATCGTTACTATTCCTATTCATCCAGATTTTATTCCTTTAACAACAGTCCAAAGTAACCAAGATAAGCCAGAAAGTAACCAAGATAACCCGAAAAGTAACCTAATGTACAGAAAAAGAAAGTTCAAGAATATACTCTTCAAAGGCTAAAGAATGAGTTATTTATGCCAGAGCAAACTATCAAAAAATCTGTATTTATTCAAAATGCTAGAGGTATTGGGATATTGTGTTACGGCGAAATCGAAGGTAGAAATTCTACAACATATTTCCCTAAGTAAACAATCGAAAAATTTTCATCAATACTTAGAACCAATGATAAGTAAAGGACTTATTGAACGTACACAACCTGACAAGCTAACAAGTAAGCATCAAAAGTATTTTACCACAGTAAAAGTTAAATATTTATTGATCAGTCATAACAATGTTTAAAGTTACTAAGTAAATAGAATTCTATTTTACATAGCAACTTATCTTTGTATTTACTCCCTCCTTTTTGGCTCGTTTTATAAAGCTGTCCAAAATCTAACTACGAGGAAAACCCCGTCAGCATTTATTTCAATTATTTACATTTAAAAAAAATAAAAATCTAACTAATATTAGTAGTTATACTATTATTAATACTATTATACTATTGTATGAATTTTTAATTATAAGTTATTGTAAGACAGATTGTTACAACACATAACTACGAGGAAAACCCCGTCTAACTACGAGGAAAACCCCGTTAACTACGAGGAAAACCCCGTCTAACTACGAGAAAAACCCCGTTAATTACGAGAAAAACCCCGTCAACTACGAGGAAAACCCCGTCAACTACGAGGAAAACCCCGTCAGTTTTTAAATGCTTAATTTTCAAAGGTCATAGAAGATTATTTTGGGTATTTCTAGTGATTGTATTTGTATGAACTACGAGGAAAACCCCGTCAATTAAATTTATAATATTTTATTGCGAGTAGATTTGTGTTTTCTCGTAATAAAATATTATTTTTGAACCTATGAGACAGCAAAAGAAACCTACAATTCTAGAATCAGATATAACAGTTGCGCAACACAATGAGTTAGTAAAAGCCAGATTCAATATGTCGTTGATGGAAACTCGCCTATTCATTGCCTTATTAGGTCGCATCAATAAAGGCGATACAGATTTTTCTTTATGCAGAATACCTATCTCAGAAGTTTCCTCCAATGTTGATGGAGGAAAAGCATATCAAGATGTTAAAGAAGCTGTCATTAAATTATCAAGTAAAGTTATTACAGTTGAGACTGTTGACCATAATGGCAAACGTGAAATTATCAGTGACCCTTTGATGGCTACTTGTCGTTATAAAGATGGCTCTGGTTTTATTGTTGCTCAGTTAAATAGCTTTGTTAAACCCTATCTTTTACAATTGAAAGGAAACTTTACTGTTGCAGAAATCAAAGTACTTCTTCAATTGCGTAGTTATTATTCATATCGAATTTACTGGTTACTGAAGTCATTTTCTTATAATTCAAATACTTTTAGCCTAAAGGTTGATGATTTGAAAACAATGATGGGCATTGAAGGACAGTATCCCAATTTCTATGATTTTAAAAAATGGGTGTTACTGGTTTCGCAGCGAGAGTTAACACAAACAGATATGGCTTTTTCTTTTAACGAAATCAAGGAAGGACGATCGGTGAAACAAGTGGAGTTTGTCATCAACAGGCAACTTTCTTTACCAATGGAAGAAGAGTTGAATTTACCGAATCATCTTCAGAGTTTGCTATCTGAAATTGGTGTGAGTCTAAATTCTATGCAAGAAATTAGCGAAATGCTTAATAGTGGAAAAATTGATGTAGATTATATTTACTATGTTATTAAAGAATTAAAAGATAAAAAATCTAAAGGAAGTATTAAGTCGCTCTCAGGTGCTATTTATGCTGCCATTACGAAACAACATTTAATGGAAACATATATCAGCCAGAAAAATGATAAAATTTATAAGCAACCAATTTCAACAAAAACTAAAGAAGCTAGCCAACAAACTGTTAAATTGAAAGTAAAAGAGCAGGAGGAAGGATTTATGGCAATGTTAAAAAGGGGAGTAGCACCCTCAGAAGATTTTGATACTTATGTGGCTTCTTTATTGGCTCAAGGGTTTAGATTAGAACTTATAAATGGTGAAGAATATTTAATTAAAGACTAGTATAAAAATTATATGAAAGTATTTTCAATTACCAATAATAAAGGCGGAACAGGAAAGACCACCACCACGCTCAATTTAGGGGCAGCATTGGCCCATAAAGGCTTCAAAGTGCTCTTGATTGACCTTGATGCTCAGTGCAACCTTAGTATTGCCTTAGGAGTCAAAAATAACACTAGTCACATTGGAGAATTACTAGTAGGAGAGTCAACGTTCGAACAAACTTTGATTAAAAAAGAAAAGATGGATATTTTACCATCAAGTAGATTGCTTTTGAGTTTTGAGTATAGAATTAATATGGAACCAGACTCTGGTTATTTCTTGCAGGAACAACTTGCAGGAAAAGATTATGATTACGTTTTGATTGACTGTCCACCAAGTTTGGGTTCATTAACAGTGAATGCACTCGTGGCAAGCGATTATTTTATTGTACCCATTCAAGGAGAAAACTTTGCTTATGTTGGTTTAGATGAAATATTGCAATTATGTGCTAAAATCAGAAAGCGAATGAATCCAAATATTCAATTAGGCGGAATTCTGTTGAATAAATTTGATATGCGAACAAAATTCAGTCAGATGATTTATACAAAATTGTCGGAAAATTCCGACATCAAACTTTATAAATCTAACATTCGTCAAGATGTATCTTTGATGGAATGTACAGCATTTGCACAAAGCATTTTCGAATATGCACCTGAATCAAGAGGAGCAAGCGATTATATGGTACTTTGTGAAGAAGTACTCAGTCAATAGGAGGGAAGCTTTCTGTAAAAATAGAAGAGGTAGAAATTTTAGTAGTTTAATTGAGCATAAAAATGGCAAAGAAAAGCTTTAGTAATGATTTATTAAGAGATTTGCATAGCGAATCACTGTTAACAGATATTGTCCCGCAGGTAGAAGAATCGACAACTCTTTCAGCTTTAAACACAATTGAACTTGATAGATTGTCATCATGTGAGGCTGTTATAGAGAAAGGTTTAAATACATTTGTTGAGGTTGGAAATGCTCTTTTTGAAATTAGAAATAATAAATTATACAGAGATAAATTCACAACATTTGAAAGCTATTGCCGAGATAGATGGAATCTAAAAAGACAAAGAGCCTATGAATTAATGGATGCTGCAGCTGTCGTAAATACTTTGTCGGAAATTTCCGACAAAAATGAGCAAGATAGTCAAGCTTCAATTGTTGTTCCTACAAAAGAATCTCATGCGGCTGCTTTGAGTAAAGTTCCAGAAGAATTTAGAAGTGAAGTGTGGGAAAAAGCATTAGAAAAAAATCAATCGCCTGGAAAGGTAATTACTGCAAAGATGATTGATAATATTGCAAAGGAACTAGGCAATATTTCTATAGACGTATCGCCTGAAATTGAGGAGAGAAAAGGTTTAGTAAAACAAATACGAGAGAAAGTAAAGAAAGCTAAGCTAGACCAAATTTTAGTAGAAATCAAAGGAGAGTTTTTGATAGAAAACGATTTAGTTTCGGTTTGGCAATCGCTCAATCAAGATTCTTCTGAAATTACTGAAACATATAAAGCATATATTTCTTTGGGACAAGCTGAGGAATTGGGTTTGATACGTAAAGCTTGATGACAGGTAAAAACATTTTTAATGCCTTTAAAATCTACTATTGTTGCTATAGATAATATTAAATAGACAGGATAAGAAATATTCATATCCTGTCTATGGTTCCCAATTACATGTTAGTGCAAAGTCTTTGTAATTATATTTTCTAGTCATTTGATACAAGGTTTTTTATCGTAATCCATCTCTTCTCTGAAATTTATTTTACAATAAGGGTGCTTCAAAACTTTGTTGGGGTAATGAATATCAATATTCAAGTCATGACTCCTTTGGCTTTGACTACAAGGCCGAACAGTACTAATGTCTAAACGCTTCCTATTAAATGTTAATTGGTTATCAAATTTGCTTGCTATGTAAGCAAATATCGTTTTTGGGTTATTTGGTGGTGTTCCTTCGCGTACACGCTACAAGAGCGAAGAGGTACAAGTTAATGTATTTTTACATTTTCTTTTTCATCAATAACTCACTATTAATCTGCAATATGAGTTAGGGTGCTACGTTCAAAGCCGTGCTGCGCACGCAGCTGAGCCACAATAGTAATTAATTATCTTCTTTTAGTATTGCCTATTGGACTAATAATTCTGCTTTACCTAAGTTTTCCCCACAAACGACCTCAAAAAATTATTTTTGATCCCCAATACCAAATAGATTATTATTTCTTATTTTAGTCGTGTAAACTCCTGAAAAATAATTGTTTACACGACAATGAATAAACCAGAAAAAAACAAGTGGGTACAGCTTTGCTTTGTATTCCGAAAAAAATACGTCTTCGTCCGTTATGAGGACGGCATGGGCAACAAAGTCAAAACACCCGGAAAAGAATACCGTAGCGTTAACCTGCCATTATTAGCCAGTGTAAGAATAGATCTACGCATTGATGCCTACCTGACTCAGATGTTGGATGCTAATCCGCGGCAGCGCATGACACAATACGGGATGAAAGACATTCCTTTGGCAATTTTCCTAGACCTCGAGCTAGAGGCTCCACTGAAATCGCTGGTGACGAGGCTTTGGTCGATATATAATTTCAGTTATTGGACTGATTTGTTTCAAGAAACGTTAAAAGAAAGAAGTTATCAGTTCATTCATGACCGAAAGATACCCAAACGACCAACTTTCGAGTTACCCTTCCGCATCGCGCTGGCCGGAACGGACGCCAAGAATATCAGGTCGCAAATTGAAAAATGGAACTGGCTGAGGAACGATCCGAACACCCGTGAGTATGGTCTGCAAATCATCGACAATAGTTACTTTAAAGATCCGGAATATCAGAACGTCGATATATTAATTACTGATTACACCAGTGATGATTTTTATTTCAGAGACGATGCCGCTAAAGCACCTCGGCTGATTATCTTTCTTGGTGCTTATTTTTCAGAAATGGCAGTTTGGCACCAGCGTTACCCGAACTCATCTGTACTGCTGGCCCATGAATGGCCACATCACGGTGAACATTATTTTTTAAAGGAATTTCTATACAGTATCATTCACGACTACCCGCTTCATGAAGCGGTTGAGTTTGCTATAAAAAGAACCGAGGAGCCTCATTTTAGTCCGATTCTGTTCACTAGCGTAGAGGCTAACCAAGCGTTGCGGATAGTCGATGGGCTGGATAATTTCAAAAAGACCGTAGACCAGTATGCACGCACTATAAATCCTGGTAACTTGGAACAATTCATCCAAAAACTCCTACCAGCCGCCGGTGCAAAACTTGGTACTGCATTTACAGGTAGCTCGCAGATTGGCCAATATTTTAGCCAAATGAAAGGCTTCGGTGGTGATTTTGGCCGGGAGTCCAGCGGTCTAGTTCCTCTTTCCAATGAGATACAGTATTTCAGGATTAGCCAGCAACCGCAACTAGACCGATATATGTCCGAATTAAAAGCGCTGATCAATACGCCCGATCTGTTCGACAATTTACGGCAAGCTCAGGAGCGGGTAGTAAATGCGACCATGGACCATTTAACCGATACGCTACGTTACATACCGATCAATAGGTACCAGCCACTTTTCTCTGGTGGGCGTTATCGCCTGAATATAGGTATCGGTCAGCTATCGCCGGAAAGCCTGATGACCGGAAAGGTCGATTCTATTGATCCGCTGCTACCCGATCCTGATGATAAAGACGGGCATGAACTGGAAGTCGTCCTTTTTTCCAAAGATTTTATATTGACCTCCAAACCGAGAAAAATGATCAAGCTGCCCTTATTGGGTGGCTCGACTACTGCCCAGTTCCTGTTGGAAATCCCCGAAGAACTGGAGACTGCACAATTACGTTTCGGCATATTTCGGAAAAATTATCTTCTGCAAGCCTTCCTGCTGGAAGCTGCGGTCGGGACATATAATAATAATAACTGGCAGCAACCCGCCACCACCGTACGAATGGATATCGCCACCTCAGCCAAATATACTAACCTTGACGAGGTAGGGGAGCGAGACCTTTATATCGGGCTCAATGCTGGCAATGATGGCACCCATTCACTTTTTGTCAAAGACGATACTGTAGTCCGTGAAGTTCACGGACTGAATGAGGGCGTGCTTAAAGACGCCCAGCAAACATTCAGCGAACTGCTTAAAGTTGCCTATTTCGATGGGGGTTACCTAAGGTTCCCTTTAGATGTAGCTGAGCCTAATCGGGAAGCCTTTTATGACCAAGTACGCAAATTCGCCAAGACCGGTCATACCTATTACGAACGTCTGTTTACCGCTAATGATAAGGAGTTTAAAGACACATTGAAAAAAGTCAGGGAAAGTAGCAACCTTTCTTTTCAGATTGCCCGGCATGAAGTTAACTATTCTTTTCCCTGGCCATTGATATACGATTATTATTTGGTACCTCCGGCTGCTGGAAATCCTGAATACCCAGTTTGCATGGGCGTGCCGATTGACCCGAACTTATATCCCGTTTTCCAGTGTGCTGACGGTGAGGGCTGCCCACATAACCCGAACCTATTCACCTATTGCATCGAAGGATTCTGGGGTTTCAGGCACCGGATTGAGCAATTGCTGACTACAGCGGATAAAGCGAAAGATACAGTACAGTCCGTAGCGGGAAGCGGTAAAAATGTACTTTATGCCAATAATTTCAGCGACCCCCATAGCGAAAGCCTGCTGGCCCAACTACGGGCTGACTTGCC
Organism: Arcicella aquatica; assembly: GCF_034928825.1. Lineage (NCBI taxonomy): Bacteria > Pseudomonadati > Bacteroidota > Cytophagia > Cytophagales > Flectobacillaceae > Arcicella > Arcicella aquatica. The sequence continues at coordinate 67,242 of NZ_JAYFUL010000026.1, forward strand.
ATTGCAGGAGGTCACCCATGCCTGTAACCTGATGGAATTGCTGTGGAGCGAAGCCTCCAGACCTTCTTCGTTGGTTGTATTCGGACATTTGGAGACTGGCACGATTGCGGGTGAACCCGATGAACCCCGTATCCTTACCTTTTTACGGGATACCTGGCCGCCGGACGGCGGGAACCTGCCGCTGAATAAATGGCTTTACCACCGTCTGCTCATTAATAAGATTATGCAGGATGATTCCTGGGGCAGTGCGCCATTACCACTGGTCTTCCTGATCAGCTGCTATAATGCAACAATGACCGTCAATTCGCTCAATTCCCTGATCGAAGATTTTTACACCGCTGGTGCTTCTGCCATTGTCGGCACCGAATGCGATATTACCCCGGACCTTGGTGCTGTTTTTATCCGCGAGGTGTTGCAATCGCTCTACCGAGACGGTAAAGACTTGGGCGAAGCCATACAGAATTTCAACCAGAACTGCTTCCGCTCTTATAACCCCCTTGCCTTCGTTTTTACCTGCTTCGGTAATAGTAACCTTAAGATAAACTGACATGAAGAAAACTTTTTACCTTATCTTGGTGATCATCACCACCACGATTGCAAGAGCCCAGACGATAACCGTTGAGGGAAGCCTTTTTGAAATGAACACCGAAAAAGAAACAAAGATACCAGTTAAGCTGAAACTGGATAAACCTGTTGAACTTCACTTCGACACTGTAAGCGCGTTTTCTGTCCGCAACGGCAATGTGTCCAGTGACGCTTATATAAAAGGCATCAAAGTTTCATGGAACCCGAAAATGTCCGAATTGACCTTAACAGTAAATCCGGCTCTACTGGATGCTCATGGCAATTACGATGTGAACCTTCGCTACCAGACCGGCAATGCTACCGATTACCATTACCTGAACCTGAAGCTGATACGCCCTCAGGCAGTACTGACCGTGGATAAGATTAATATAGCCGAACAGGGGAGTGTCCGCACAACCGACCCGCTTGTGATTACCGAGACTAGTGGTAAAGCAGGCGCAGACGGGCTCCGAATCAGTTCCGCTTATTTCCCCGGTGTTCAGGGCAACCTGATTACCCTGCCGGCAAAACCCGTTAAAATACTGCCCGGTGGCCAGGTGACTATTGCTTATACACTCGAAAAAGACCTCTTCGAAGCATTACCTTTTGGGGAGACCATCGGCAAGGTCCAGCTGATGACCAATTCCGTCGTTGCACCTATCCCAGTACAAATCGGCATCTGGAAAAGGCTCAGCAAGTGGTGGATTGTGCTGACCGTTTTTGCGGGCTTACTGACCGGAACCTTCGTCCGACATTTTTTAAAGGAAAAAAAGGAACGTGAACAAGCCCGGCTCAATGGTCTGCAGTTAGTGCAGGACATTAAAGGTTTTACAATTACAATCGAAGACCCCAAATTGCAGGAAGATGTCAACGTGATTGTACAAAACGTATTAACCGCAATCTCACCGGAAAATAATTCCGCAAACCTGAACGGCACCGCCGTTATTACCAAAGCAATAGATGATGCCCAGAATGCCTACAATGACCGCAAAAGAGCATTTAAAACCCAAACAGATACGGAAACAGATATTTATCTGAAGCTGGAAGCCGACCTTTTTGCCGACGATCTCCCGCCTCAGCTAAACAGGATACTGTCGGAAGCCCAGGACAGTTTAAAAAAGGCAAAAGCGAAACTGGATCTTTTCAATCCGACAGAAGCGGCAATCTGGCATTCTAAAGCCCAGGAACAGGAAATTACCGGACTGACCAGTTATGGTGCTTATGCCAATGGCCTGCTACTCTTTTTGACTATCCAAAGTAATTACTATCCGTCAATACCGGCTACAGACCCGACCTTGGCCAAAGTTCTGGCTGTATTGGCACCCGCGCAAACCGAGTGTACAACCAGTTTCGGAAGTGCCATCACAGATGCCCATGCAGCACTGGCTGCTGCCAAACGTATACAAGCCACACTGGATCAGGCATTGACGGCCCTGACCACAGGCATCATAAAATACTACAGTAACACCAACCAGTTAGCGGACAATCACCCCAACTTTAAAACAGTGTTCAGTAGCTGGCTGAAAGCGATTGGTGATATGATCAGCAATCCGCAGGGAGTCCCGCAGGCTCTGATGTACTGGACTCAGTCCTTACCTATGGACCTGAATACCGCATGGACAGTCGCCGTGAGTGTATCTCCCATTACGTTAGGACCCGGTCAGCCCGCTCCGCCTGCATTTGCTTTTGCACATCAAGAGTCTTCGGTTTCACAGCCACTCTCGCCCGGAACTGACTTAAAGACCATAAGCCTAGCTTCAATCAACACCTCCTTTAAGATTCTTTACGGCCGTTATATTGCCTATAGTTTGCTGCAGCTTTTTATACTAACCCTATTGATGGGGATCGGCGGTTATCTTTCCTATGGACAGAAATTTGTCGGGCTTCCAGAAGAGTTCATGTCCATATTTATTTTTGCGTTTTCATTGGATATCGTGGCAGATAATATCACTAGAATCAGAGCGCATACCGGTACCTGAGCAGGGTAGAAACAACGAAAATATTTTTACTACAATATAATTTGTAAAAATAAATATTTATCTTATCTTTACTTGGTAACTGCTTTACTAAAAGGCGATTACAGCCTCAATTTAATATCTAAGAAGATTGCATACACATAGTTGTTCCATGCACCGTTTTTAAAGAAGCGGTAGGCTCTACAGCGAATAGAACAATAGCCCATGCCGTTAACGAAATACATTGAGGTCAAGCTCAAGCTGTTTGTCAACCACTTTCTATCAGGCGCTCAACTTCATATTTTTATCGACCTATGATCTTTAACTCACCTCGCGTTTTTAAACTGTTAGGCATTTTACTTGTAGGCACAATTTATGGATCTTACGGACAGACCGTGGCGTCTTCCACCCAGGTGACCAAGACCGTAACGAAAACCGCCACCGGAACGTTTACAAGCGGATCACCGACGATTACAATGGATCTCAGCCTCCATGCATTTTCAGATGTTCTTCCCTTTGACGTACCTTTCCAGATCATCGGTGGTGGGGCGGCTACCGACCCGATCACCATCGACCAAGTGCAGGCGATTGATTGCTGGTACGGCCTGAAGAAAAAAAATATCGACCTAGAAACACTTATGCAAAATCCCGCACAACTAGGGCATCACACGGCTTGGTTTTATAAAGCGGGCGACAAACAATTCACCCTGATGATCGACGAGGGTCTGCCACCCAACAAGGTCTTCACCTTCATTTTCCGCATGCGGCGAAAACTAACCGATCCGCACAAAGCAACACTCGTTGCCACCGCAAAACCTTTTATAACGGATGCCATCGCACAAGCTGCTGCGGGCGGAAGCACAGAATTCACCGATGACACATTTAATGTGATCATCAAACAAATTAAGCAAAAAACCGCTGATGCGCTGGAGGCACAAGGCTTAAAAATCGACTTTGCGGCAATTGACGCAGCCCACCATAAAATCCTTTTCGACGCACTTGGGATCATCTGTACTGCCTACGAACAATCTAGTGTAAGCAAAAAAACCTTGGACAGGAAGATTGTAGAGCTGAAAACCCTGATCGAAAAACTCAAAGTCTTCGAACTGGCGTATGAACGCACCCTAACAGATCCGGATAATAATAATGATGTCAAAGCATTGCGAAAAGTCTTCTCCTTGGCTCCGCTCGCTTGGCGGTATCCGACCGGTGCCAATGCCGTTGACGATGCGCAGGTGAACACTTATCTCGCCAACTGTAAAGCACTGGCCGACGCCCTTCAACCCATTTTAGCGGATAATACCGATCTCATGCCCATAAAAAAATCGATTATCGATGACTTTTTACCAGGCATCACCGACAAGTTCAAGCAATTCAGCCTGGATTTGAAAACAATAGACCAGGATATTGCTACGCAATCTCTTACCTTTACCACTGTCTTAGCCGATCGGCTTTACAGCAATGCTTATATCATCGGCACCAGTACACCGGGAGATTTTAGTACACGTGCCAATTTATATATCAGCGCTGACCTTGGTTTGGCTGTCATCCCGCAAATCGGGCAGCTGGCACCTTATTTAGGCACCAACATCTATCTGCGTCCAGTTAACAAAAACTATCCGCTTACCTTTCATAAACTTGACTTTTTTAAAAGGTTTTCGTTTTTAGTCGGGCTTACCGTCAATACGCTATCCAAGGAGGGTTACCGAACGGACGTCCTAGGGTCGAATTTTAACTTAATCACCGGCGGCGGATTCCGCGTGGCGGACTTTGTCCGAATTAACGGCGGTATGGTTTGGTACGGACAGGTCAACCCGAATCCCCTCAATACCAATAAATCCATTGCCGGATCGCCTTTTATTTCGCTATCCTTCGATATTAATGTAAAAACGGTATTCAACAGTTTATTTCACAGCACACAGATTTCATCTTTTCAATAAAATTAAGATCATGGCAGCATTCAGCATTTCCGCACCTTCTCCATCTAGCGCGTTTATTTCAACGCCGGGGCAGGTTACCTTAAACTTTGATGTTAGCGGCAACTCGGATCCAATCAAGCTCACCTATCACTTAAATTCAGGGAACAACCTATTTTTTAAACTAGCGGACGGTCGGGAAGTGAAAGAAATCACGCAAAACTTTAATCTGCCAAATTCGCCGAAGTCTTTCAGCGATAATTTGACCATTGTCAAGAACGGTAGCAACCCCAACTTCAGCATAGGCTATATTTATATTAACGGGATCGACACTGTTAACAACGACCCCGATAGCCAGCTTTTTACCGTACATTTCTCATGAAAAATATCATCCTGCTTTTAATGGCTTGCCTGTTGCTGAGCACTGGCAGTTGTAAGAAAGACCCGCTGAACGCTACCATGGTCATTCACTTCTTAAAGCCTGACCCGGAAACCTCACCTGCTGATAACCTGACAACACTGGCTATAACCGCCGTGTTGCCCGCCGATTCGGATCCACAGACTCTGGTGACCTTTACCACAGACCTCGGAACATTTGTAAACAGCAACAGTACGACCATTACCGTCAGTGCCGACGCCTTGGGCAAGGCCACCGTCAGTATTAAAAGTGCCATTACTGGAACAGCGACGATCAAAGCCACCGTAGCCACCAAATATACTGCGGTGAAAACCGTGAACTTTACAGCACCCTCAGCCGATAATATCTTTACCGTGGCAGCTTATACCGACAATGTCACCGCAGATGGCATTACGACCATGATACTGACCGCCGCCATCAACAAGAGCTTGCCCACTTCCGCCCAGTCCGTTGTATTCGCCGCGGACAATGGCGCAACCTTCAGCAACAACACCTCTAACATCACCGTTCCAGCAGACGGCGCCGGCAATGCCATTGCCTATCTGAAGAAAGCTGCAGAAGGTCCCGTTCATGTAACCATGACCGGTCTCGGTGTCACCCGTAACCTGACCGTCAATTTTGTCGCACCTAATGCGGACAACGTATTCACCATCAGTCCCTTTACCGATAACATTATGGCCGACGGGGTAAGTGCGATGACCCTGACCGCCGCAGTAAATAAAAGACTGCCGGTAGTATCTCAAATCATTGCCTTTACCGCGGACAACAGCGCCACTTTCAGTAACAATACCGGCAACATGACAATTAACGCTGACGGCGCGGGTAATGCGATAGCCTACCTGAAGAAAACCGCCGAAGGCCCCGTTCATGTAACCATGACTGGTCTCGGAATCACCCGTAGCTTGACCGTTAATTTCACCCGATCGGTGCCCGACAATATGCTCCTGACCAATAACCCGTCTGTCAGCTCAGGCTTTGGCAATAACTTGGTCATCAATATCAGCCTGCAAAAAAACATCGGTAAGCCCGCAACTGGCTACCTGTTTGTTTACAGCGCAACCGATAGCGACGGCAATCCAGTCGGCGTGTTCAGCAACGGCACCGCTTCCGACGCCAACGGCGTAGCCTCCGTCAATTTCACCACCGGCAGTTCAACGTATAAAGGTATTGTCAACATTACTATCGCCCTGCGGCAAAACCCTGGAATCAGCCAAACTACAAGCGTCTTAGTCAACTAACCGATGGTCGTATTAACGAAATTTGCTGCATTGTCTAGTCCTGAAATAGCGCTACACAAAAAACTTTCTTATGAACCAAGAAACTAATTATGTAAAGCGAACTCAGAGAGATTACAGTATGTCTTTTAAATTACAAATTGTTCAGCAAATTGAAAGAGGAGAGCTATCCACTCATGCTGCTTGTCGTAAATATGGTATTCAAGCTCGTTCAACAATTGTAGGTTGGTTAAGGAAATTTGGTACATTTGATGGGGCTGCCTAAGCTGGGAAAATAAAACGCCAAGCAATATGCCCAAGACCCCTGAACAAAAGATTATGGAGTTTGAAGCCAAAGTAAAGCTCTTGGAGAAACAGAAAGCATTCTTAGAACATCAAGCAAATATAGCCGATAAGAAAGTTATCATATTTGATATGATGATTAATCTAGCCGAGAAAGACGGGGTCGCCCGCCGATATCAGATTGATATTCGAAAAAACTCACAACCCGAACAATCGAACAATTTATTAAACAAGAAAAGACAACCGTAGGGTTTGCCTGTCACTTGTTCGGGATTGATAGACAGGTTTATTATCGAAGTCTACATAGACGAGTTGTCAAACAAAATAAGGCAGAGCAAGGAGTAATGATGGTGCATGAGATTAGAAAGGCAATGCCTCGAATTGGTACCAAGAAACTCTATTACCTTTTGAGAGACAAACTTGAGTTGATGGATATAGGTAGAGACAAATTCTTTGACATTTTGCGAGCAAATCATCTGCTGATTCAGCCCAAACATCGTTATCATGTAACTACTAATTCCCATCACCGTTTTAGAAAGCATCAAAATATGGTGCTTAATATAGAGATTAATAGACCAGAACAAGTCTGGGTGGCTGATATTACCTACATTAGGAAACGTGATAACCCTTGCTATGTAAGTTTAGTTACAGATGCTTATTCAAAGAAAATAATGGGTTATTACGTAGCTAATAATTTGAATACAGAAAGTAGTGTGATGGCTTTGAAGATGGCAATAAAACAAAGAAATTATCAAGCCTTGCCCCTGATTCATCATTCTGACAGAGGATTACAATATTGTGCCGACCAATATCAGCATATACTCAATAAATATAAAATTCTTTGTAGTATGACCAAAAACTCAGACCCTTACGAAAAGCGAATCGTCGCACCGTGCTGTGGCAGAGAGAATCAATGGAATATTAAAACAAGAATTTATGATTGATAAGTATGAGCAAAATATTGAAACCATGAAAGTAATTATCAAAGAGGCTGTCAAAATTTATAATCAGAACAGACCACATTTTTCTAATTATTTACTAGCACCAAATCAAATGCATAAACAAAGTAAACTCAAAATGCGAACTTATAAAACAAAAAACAGTAGTAACAAAAGTGCTTACTCTACCCGATGTTTTTTATTAAATATTGATAATGAGATAGTTGTATTTGAATCCACCGAGTAAATATATTCAAAAGCTCTTCCCAGATTTTCAAAAATCCTTGATTGATGTTTCT
>NZ_JAYFUL010000027.1:0-74538 GCF_034928825.1 Arcicella aquatica
TTTGTTTCCCATAATGGGTATGACCATTCTTCTTCGTTGTTACACTACCACAATGACTACAGTTCATTTTACCTTTTTTATGACAAAGATAAATAAAGCATTACATTTTTAGGACTACCAAAATTAGAATAAGTATATTAAATTATTTTATAACTTTTTAAAATGGCGGTTTGTTTTACTGTTTTTTGGTCATTAATAACTATTTTTTAAAATTGCGAAATTATAAAAATAATGATATAACCCTTCTGTATGACAACTGGAATTATACTTATTTTAGTATATTTTTTTAGTATAATAATCTACGAATAGATATAGGGTTTAGATAATTAGCATTTGAAGTTTGAGGGTAGAAATAGACTGGCTGTATTGAAGAATTGCGAATTCAAAAATTACTTACTGCACTGAAATTACCTCGTTGTTATTTTTTAGTAAAATAAAGGATTTTTTCTTATAAAGGCATCGTTTTCGAAAGATACTCTATATTCGGATACAAAATGATTACTTTTTAGATAATAATCTGTAGAAATTATCTGAGCACCCGAAAGTTTGGCCGCTTCAAACTGAGAAAAGTCGTTTTTACGCGCTTGAATAGTTTCAGCATCCGCACGCGTTCTGACGATATATCCGCTTTCTACATATTGTTTTATTAATGCTTGATTCTTTTTGGGGTCATTTAAAATTAATATAGCAGCCTCGGGGGTATTGGGTAGTGCATTAACAAACATTATTCTGCCTTTTAATGAAGGATGATGCTCAATGAACATATTTCTTTTTGCTCCTTCTTCGTCTAAAACAAAAATAAATTTGCCACGAGCATTTTTTAGTTTAGGCCAGTTTGATTTTAATACGGCATTTTCTAAAGTTGAGTAATTGCCTTGAATATCAGCTGGTTTGATTAACTTTTCTTCACCCAAATAATGTTTGATGTCACCTTCAAGCGCATCAAAAGTTTTAGCAACGAATTTTTCAGGTATGATAAATCCTGGCTTTTTTATCTCATCATCTTTGGCATTCATCGTGATGAAAATAGGTTCATGCTTAGGGTTTTTCTTTGACCATTCTTTTAATTCAATCAGATAATCTTTGAAAAGAGGATGGTGACTTCTGAAGTCAATATCCTGTACATGAAATACTTTGAAGCCGGGTAATCGCATTTTTTTTTCAGTATCAAAAGGAGGTTGGTTTTTTACTAATTTCAAGCCGAAAGGTTCGGCATATTTTCCGCCTAAAGTATCTGAATAAATATCGATTTCTAAATTTCTTAAACCTAAGTCGAGCTGAGTGGTAATAGGGGGGTGGCTATATTCCAAGCCAGATAAATCGGATTTGTTATTCTCACTGATTAATTTAAAGAGGGTAGAATCAATGGCTACTTTATAACTATTGTGTGAGCCAATTACTTGAATTTTATTAATGGTTAGCTGGTCTAAATTTTTAGTCGAAATAGAAAAACCAAATGCTACTATTACTGCTGCAATCAAAAAAAGTTTCATACGTATTTATACTTTTAAAAGGATATTTTGGGCTTTTGGGAAAATGCAAGTGGGTGAAATTACTTAATAAAAAATCATGTTCTGTTATGAACTATGCTAATTAACTTAATGATATTTATTTTGTAATATTTTAATAATTATTAGCCCATGCTTTATCAGGCTATTTTTATATTACTGCTTTATTTGAATGATAATGTATGGACGCAACATATTCGAGTCTCCGTAAAATGTATTATCATATAATATGCCAAAAAGAACTTTAGGACTAAATTTATTAAAATGAAGATACTCTTAGTTTATATTGAAACATAAATCATGCTTACTTTGTATTATTAATGTATTAATCAGTGTTGATACTTTTAAATAATTATTCATTTAAAAATTATAATTCATGACTTCATTAGAAATCGTCAAACAATATTACGCATGTTTTAACAACAAAGATTGGGCTGGAATGTTGGCTCTTTTACACCCAGACGTTCGCCATGAACCTAACCAAGGTGAGCCAAGAATTGGTATCGAATTGTTTACTGAATTTATGAGACACATGGATGAATCTTACGAGGAAACATTGACTGACATGGTGTTTTTTGATGAACCGAATAACGAACGGGTAGCGGTAGAATTTGTGGTAAATGGAATTTACAAAAAAGGAGAAGAGGGCTTGCCAGAAGCACACAATCAGTCATACATTTTACCAGCAGCAGCATTTTTAGGGGTAAAAGAGGGGAAAATAAGTAGAGTAACAACTTATTATAACCTCCCTTTATGGATTAAATTGGTTTCAGAATAAGTAACTATTCAATGCAGACGATCTCATATATTACCAAAAAAGGCCAAGAAATTAGCACTGTTTTTGAAGATTTAGCACAATTAAGAATCACCGTTTTTCATGATTTTCCTTATCTTTATGAAGGTACGGTAGCCTATGAAATGGAATACCTGAAAATATATTCAGAAGCAGAGAGAGCTTTTTTGTTTGCTGTTTATGACGGCAGTAAAATGGTAGGAGCTACTACGTGTATTCCATTAGCTGACGAGAGCCCAGAAGTACGATTACCTTTTGAAAAAGCTGGTTTTGATATTGATACCATCTTTTATTTTGGAGAAAGTATTCTTTTAAAAGATTATAGAGGACTAGGACTTGGACATCGTTTTTTCCATGAACGAGAAACTTATGCTAGAAGTTTTGGTACGTACAAAACTACTTGCTTTTGTGCCGTAGACCGTGGTGAAAATCATCCTTTACAACCTAAGGATTATCGTTCAAATGATGCTTTTTGGATAAAAAGAGGCTATCGCAAAGAAACTTCATTGCAAAGTACTTTTGAATGGCCAGATATTAATGAAAGTATATCAACGCCCAAAACGATGATTTACTGGAAAAGAGATTTATAAATTAATCAATAATGAACGTAACGATTGCCTCAGCTCAATACCCAATTACTGAACATCTTACTTTTGAAGATTGGCATAAACATACCGAAAACTGGGTTTTAAATGCCGTTCAACAACATGCTCAATTATTACTTTTTCCAGAATATGGTTCTATGGAATTAGTAAGTATTTTCGATAAAACAATTCAAGAAGATATTCAGCAACAAGTATTAGCATTACAAACCTTAAAAGAGGCATTTTGTAAGGTTTTTGCTGAGTTGGCTAATAAATATCAAGTAATTATTGTAGCGCCTAGTTTTCCTGTGCTTGAAAACGATAAGATTTTCAATCGAGCTTTTGTTTTTTCAGCAAGAGGGTTAGTAGGTTTTCAGGATAAGTTTTTTATGACTCGTTTTGAAAATGAAGAATGGGGAATAAATGCTGCCAACCCTAAAAATCTAACCCTTTTTGAAACGGAATGGGGGACTTTTGGTATCCAAATTTGCTATGATGTAGAGTTCGCTTTAGGCTCGCAAATGTTAGCTAAGGCGGGGGCATCTTTAATTTTAGCGCCAAGTTGTACAGAAACTATTCGTGGAGCTACGCGTGTACATATTGGTGCTAGGGCTAGGGCCTTAGAAAATCAGGCTTATACTGTTGTTTCCCAAACAGTTGGTAATGCTCCATGGTCGCCTGCGGTGGATATAAATTATGGTTTCGCAGGATTTTATACAACACCAGACAAAGGTATGCCCGAAGAAGGAATCATAACTACGAATAAGCCACAAGAAATAGGGTGGTTGGTCGAGACGTTAGATTTTTTAGCGATTGAGAAAGTAAGGAGTGATGGACAAGTGTTTAACTTCAAAGATCATCAGCCATTAAAAGCTGGGTTTAAGGACGTTGATATTCAAATTGTTAAGAAAAAAGTGTCGCATATTTAGTGTTATTTAAAGGATACAAGATGTACAGAAAGCAGTTTTTTTGTGGAATTATGTGCTTGTTTATCTATTTGATAAATTCACAAAAAAACTTTGCTCAATTCAATACTCAGGAATTAGAAACTATTTCTACAAAAGATGGTTTGCCAACAAATGAGGTGTATCATTTGGTAAAAGACAAAAAGGGCTTTCTATGGATGGCTACACGAAAAGGCTTGTTTCGCTATGATGGCTATCAGTTTTTAAGTGTTGGTCCAAAAGCCTTTGCTGAAAAAATTAGTGTGCAAGACGATACCCATTTGTTAGTATCATTGTCGTCAACTGGAATTTTTAGAATTAATACAGAAACGCTTACTTCTACTGAAATCGTTTCTCCAAAATGGTCGGACGATAATCCAGATAACGACCATTTTAATAATGTTTTTGTAGATGCTAAAAAAAGGATTTGGTGTGGCGATTTCCATCATGCCAAATTCTTTGATGAAAATACCAAAACGTGGCATTTATTTAAACTGTTTACCAATACAGCGGAAGACGTTACAGCTATACGCATATTTCAGGATGCTCATCAAAAGGTTTGGATTTTGGCATTAAACAAACTCTATTTTTTTGATGAAAAACTACAAAAGCCTGTGCTCTGGCAAGTATTTTCAAAACAAACCATACTGAGAACTCTAGTAGAGGATGAAAAAAAACTCTGGCTGGGGACTTCTCAAAACAAGATTATTGAATACAATCCTATTACAAAAGCCTATATTGAATATGCTGATGGATTGAAAGATGCTGAGGTAAACGATATTCTTTTTTATAAAGAATTGCACGTCCAGAAATGTTTGGTGGCTACCTCGGGTGGGTTATATACTTTTGATAAAGCGATAAAACGTTTTACCCATATTGATAAATTCGATAATATTAAACCTAGGTTTGCCTCTTTATTGTTGGATAATGCTCATCAAAAAATCTGGATTGCTAGTAACGAGGGATTATTGAAATACCATAATGGTAGAAAAAGCTATGAAACCATCCTGATTCCAGCTTCAATAGTGCCATTGCCCGTTACTATTACTACTTTTCTAACCCTCAATCAAGACGAAATATTTTTAGGTTTATCTCATTCTGGCGTATTAAAGTGGAATCAAAAAACTGGAGTTTTTCAAAAAATAGCTTTACCTTATGATGTATCGGTTAACAAACTTACATTGAGTAGAGAAGGAGATTTATTAGTAGCTACCACCAAAGGGGTATATCAATTATCCAAAAATGCTAGCGTATTAAAGGCGATTCTCCCTACTGTATCATCAAATATCAAGGTGCTCTGTTTTGATAAAAATAACCAATTGTGGTTGAGTTCTGAATATCAGCCGATTAAGGTGTTTTCGTATCCCAAGCTGAAAGCCATTCAATTATGGACTGATGCACAGGTTAATCAAGCGTTTTGGTCAAAATGTTTGGTTAATGATATGCTATTGGCTTCTGATGGAAAGGTTTGGCTAGCGTCTTGGTATTCCCCTGGTTTTGGACTTTGTTATTTTGATGAAACAAAACAAAGGTTTACCCAAGTAGCAGCATTAGCCAAGAATTTAAAAAGGCATAATCAATTCATTGGAGACTATTATTTGGCTATCAGTAATCGCAATCATAAAATATATGCCTCGGGCTATGGCGGATTTAATGTGCTGGATAACGATGGAGTTATTCTTTCAGAACTAGAAATCCATAAAACCAAGGAAAACTTCCCAGATGATTTTTTTGCCAAAATTGATGTTGACCGTCAAGGAAGTATTTGGGTCGGTACTTTTGATGGACTGCTTCGGTTTAGTCCAGACCAGAAACAATTTGCTAAATTTATTGAAGAAGATGGTTTAATGAGCAATAACACAACCAATGGTTTTTTGATTGATAATGAAAATCAGTTGTGGGTAGGCCAGAAAAATGGCTTCAATATCTTAAAAGTAAACGAGTTAATACAAAGTGAAATACCCAATGTGTTTTTAAGTACTTGTGAAGTACTAGGTGGAAAAGAAATCCCATTTAACGGAAAAGCCATTTCGTTAGCTCGCAATCAAAATAGCCTTAGTCTTAGTTTTTCGCCACTCAATTTTTCACCAGAAGCTAAAAATCAATTTCGCTATCGGCTAGTAGGCATTAATCAAGACTGGGTGAACAATGGTACCAACAATCGTTTGGTTTTTGTGAATTTACAACCTAACACTTATCAACTAGAGGTCTCTATAGGTACTAATCATGGTGTTTGGAGCAAAAAACCATTTATGATGACCTTTACCATAGAACCTAGTTTTACAGAAACAATATGGTTTAAACTGTTGATTTTTATGCTTTTGGCATTGATTACCTATGCCTTTTACAGATACAGGATTAATCAGCTTCTTAAAATTGAAGAACTCCGAACAGAGATTTCAGCAGATTTACACGATGATGTAGGGGCTACATTAAGTAGTATTTCTATACTTTCAACTTTGATACAGCATCAAGTAAAGGACTCTCCGACAGCTCAGAAATATTTGAATACTATTTTGGAAGATACAGCCTCTCTACAAAATAAATTAGAGGAAATAGTATGGAGTTTACGGTCTGATAGAGATACCATTGGTCAACTAACCGCAAGAATACGAAGAATTGGGGCAGAAATATTTGAAGCAAAGGGCATTAACTATGCGTTTGAAGTAGATGATTCCATAGGGCATTTAAAGCTTTCGATGGATTTTCGTAGAAATTTATTGCTCATCACCAAGGAGGCTGTTAATAATTTAGTGAAGTATTCTGAATGTAAAAATGTACTAATATCAATTCAGAAAGTAAATAGCAATTTAGCACTATTAATAAAAGACGATGGCAAAGGGTTTGAAAATACCAATATTGAAGGCAACGGATTGAGGAATATGAATGCTAGAGCTAGTAAAATGAATGGTAAATTGACCGTTTACTCAATAATTGGTGTCGGGACGGAGGTAAAATTAGTGGTTTCTCTAACCCAAATAGGGGATTGACTTTGCTAGTAATGATAACGAAATTTGTAGAACGATTTAAAATAGTTCTATACCAAAACCATTCATAACCTCAAGTGTGTAAAATACTGACCATTTATTAAACAAAGCCTAAGGAAATGCATCAAGTACTCATTTATGAAGACAATGAAAGATTGAGAAGTTCGCTAGAATTGCTCTTGAAGGGAATGCCTAATATGAATGTAGTAGGAGGTTTTGGGAACTGCGATAAAGTAATAGAACAAGTAGAATTACTAGCACCAACTGTAATTTTGATGGATATAGATATGCCAGGCGAAGGAGGAATTATTGGTGTAGAAAAAGTAAAAAGGCATTTTCCAGAGGTTTATGTATTGATGTTTACAGTTTTTGATGACGACGAAAGGCTAATGGCATGCCTACGTTCGGGGGCAAATGGGTATTTGTTAAAGAAAACGTCTCCAATCCAGATTATTGAAGCCATTGAAAACGTAGCTTCTGGTGGCGCACCCATGACACCCGAAATAGCCCGTAGAGTATTGGAAACGTTTAAGGTAGAACGTAAAATCCCAAGTGATTTAGGATTAACTTCTCGTGAAATGCAAGTGCTAGAGTTGCTCATCAAAGGTCATACCTACAAGATGATAGCTCACGACTATGCTATTTCTGTTGAGACAGTTCGTTCGCATTTAAAAAATATCTACGAAAAAATGCACGTAAACAATGGCAACGAAGCCGTAGCCAAAGCCTTACGAATGCGTCTTTTTGAATAAAAAATAAATAACTTTCACCTAACAACATCATTTTCCTCCCCCAAAAGTGCTATTGATAGCTAAATGCTAATTCTACAATTTTGATGTGTATTGCAGTTGTGAAAACAACGCTTAAACATCAAAGTGATGAAAAAAATATACCTCTTTATTCTTATATTTTTCTTGAATAAGGGTTTCTCGCAAGACCTTAATAACCTGAAAGGGCAGAAGCCTATTTCAGTATCTGGGGGAATTAATGTAAACATTGGTACGTATAATAGCTTAACGGGTGGGCAAACTCGCCTTGATCCTTTTTCATGGACGCTCAGTGCTGCACCAACGCTTAGCCTTTATGGAGTACAGTTACCTTTCTTCTTTTTATTAAATAAACAATCTCGCTCACTTTCTGGTCCATTTCAACAATTTGGTGTAAGTCCTACTTATAAATGGGCTAAACTCCATTTGGGGTATCGAAATGTAATGTTTTCACCATACACTTTGGGCGGTAGGCTTTTCAATGGTGTTGGGGTAGAATTAAATCCTGGCAAACTTCGCTTTGCGATGATTTACGGACAATTTCAAAAAGCAGAATTAGGCTATTTAAGTGGTAATACCACAACCAACCCTAATTTGCCCAATGGACTAACGCCTGCTTATCAACGCAATGGTTATGCCATCAGGCTCGGCGTTGGTACTACACAAAACCATTTTGACCTTACTTTCTTGAAAATTAAAGATGACCAAAGCTCTATAACCTTTCCTGCTGATTTTGGAAAAGTAACCCCTGATGAAAATACAGTAGTAGGTATTTCTCAACAATTTCTATTTTTCAAGCATCTTTTCTGGAAAAGTGATGTTGGTGTAAGCTTATATACGCATGATGTCCGTCGGGAAATGGTAGATCAAAAAGATTTAGAAAAATACGCCTTCATTACCAAAATTGTTGATATCCGAAAAGGTACTTCGCTCGGCTGGGCAGGCGAAACTTCCGTTGGTTTACAGTTCAATAATTTTAGTATTCAAGGGCAATACAAATTGATTTCTGCTGATTATCAGTCGATGGGTGCTTACTTCTTTAACACCGATATGGAAGAATATTCAGGTTCTGCCACTATTTCAGCCCTGAAAGGAACAGTACAATTATCGGGAACTTATGGTGTTCAGAAAGATAATGTCAGTAAGTTGAAAGAATACACCACAACCCGAAATATTGGAGCTGCCAATTTAAATGTGCAATTCTCCAGAACACTTGGTTTATCCGTCAATTATTCAAATTTTGGTACTTCACAAAATGTTCCAAATCAAATTATTGATACCGTTAAGATTTCGCAACTAAACCAAAGCTTAATGATTGCCCCCCGTTGGTTCAAATCTTCCAAAACGGTTTCTCATGCTATAAATGGCGTCTTTTCGTATCAAAATGCCAATGATTTAAATACGATTTCAAAAGTAAGAACCGACTTTAATAATATTTTCAGTTCCCTAACATATAGTTACGGAATGCCTACACGCAAGATGACTTTTACTCCGGGCTTACTCTACATCCGAAACCTCCTACCTATTTATAATACAACATCACTAGGGGTTTCTTTTTCAGCCCAAAGAGGCAGTAAGAAAAATAATTTTAATACTTCACTGTCGGTTAATTATACCCAAAATGCACAAGACCAAGTAAACACGGGTAGTACAATTAATGCTCGTCTAAATGGTACTTATCGACTTACCAAAAAACAACAATTTACGCTCAGTCTTTCTACCATCGTCAATGCTGACAATAAAATAGAACGTAGAAATTTTTCTGAATTATACATGAATGCAGGCTACGGGCTTTCATTTTAGGCGAATCCTTATTTTTCAAATTTGATTGAAATCTGTTAATAATATCAAGATGAAACGAATACTCTTTTACTTATTGCTCGTGTTTTTAGCTTTTCAAAAGATACAAGCACAACAACTAAAAGTAACAGTGCAACTGATACTTGCTCCGCCTTATAGCCCTAGGGTAGTTGATTTTGTGGATAACCCTAATAAACAATCGGCTATTGTAATCATCACTAACAATGGTGAACCTGTAAATACGCCTGTTAAAATTGTTGGTCAAATAACGAACCGTTCTACAGGAGGAAAGATTTTTACTTCTGCTAATTACAAACCCGATGTGCCTATTTTGTTGAATCCTGTTGGGCAACCCATGCAAATAAATTTCGGGCAAGCCAATAGTGGCTTTATTGATGCTAATAATACAGAGGTAGTTGGTTTTGATAAAGCCACTAAAGACCAAATTGTTCTTTCGGGTATTTTTCCGCAGGGTTATTATGATTTTTGCGTGTACGCCGTCCCTTATGACGCTACAGTGCAAAGTTTCCAGAATATTACAGGACAATGCCAAACTATTCCCTTAGCTTTTGTAGAACCACCAAGGCTCACGATGCCGTCTTGTGGTTATAAAATGATTAAACGTGAAAACGTTCCACAACAACAAGTATTTACTTGGTCGCCACCGATTGGTAATATTTCAGGTGGACAAATTCGCTATGATTTTTATTTATTGAAAGTACCTGATGGACAAAATCCAAACGATGCGATGGACAATGCCATTAAATTTAATGTGGGTAATCCATTCACTGAAAAAGACATCATTAGTACGTCTTTGAATTATACACAAGCCGAACCAGAACTAATGGTAGGTAAGTATGTTTGGCGAATAGTGGCAAAAGACCAAAGTGGTGAAGCCGTTTTTCAGAATGATGGACAAAGCCAGATTTGTACTTTTGATGTAGAAGCTCCCCCAGCTATTCCAGCATTGCCACCTCCGCCACGTCAAGCACAGGTTGCTTTAGTAGGGGCAAGTTCATGTAAAGACACGCAACTACCTGATGATAAAACGGCTATATACCCCAACGAAGAACTGGTAGGCAAGAAGCTTAAACTCGGAAAGTTTGATTTATCAATAGATGAAATATCTAAAAAAGGCGATGGATATGATGGAAATGGTAGAGTGTTCTGGAATTCGATTCCGATAAAGGTTGTCTTCACGAATATCAATTTCAATGCAGCTTATCAAATTTTTAGTGGCGATGCCCAAGCCGACAATACTCAATATAATTTCCCTGACCCCAAGGAACTTACTAAAATGAGTACTTGGAAACAACTGGCAAAAGGAGGGCAAGGTTTTGATATTGGCAGTTACGTGGATGCCATCGAAGAGAATTCTATCCAGAAAGTGAATGCTTTGTTGGCCGTGAAGCTTCCTGTGGGTATTCCTACAAAAGCAGGCTTCATAGGTATCAATTATATGCGTTTTAGTGCACATGGAGCTGATATGGGAGCATTGTTCAATATGAAAATGCCTGAAGCTAACCAGTTTTTATCAATGGCCGCAGTAGATGTTTGCATGGTGCCCAACAAAGCCTTTGCTGGTGATGCCAACTTGATTTTGGTAGATGATTTCAAAATTCCGGCTATCCCCTTCAATTTTATTCAAGGAAAATATCCTAATCCTGACGATTCGGGTACTTATGCTAGAATTGCTGGCGATAGTATTCAGCATGTTCATGCCGTAATGGATTTGAACTTTGGAGATTCATTCCTGAAACTTGACGATGGTACAGGGAAAGTAATAGCAGGTGATGTAAAGGCAAGAATGGTAACCGATTTCTTGACTTGGAACGACTGGGTAGCTACTGTAAATATGCCAGCTTTTACGGTAGATGGGTTAAAGGATTTTACTATTAATGGCGTAAATGCTTTTTATGATCATTCCGACAAAAGAAACCCTGTTGATTTCCATGTGCCTGATGAATACAAAGGCGATAGAGGAGCTACTTTCCGTGGATTGTACATGAAAAAAACCGAAGTAAAACTACCTACCAAACTTAAAGGTACTAACGACCAACGTTTGGGTTTTGTTACTAGCGATTTTATCATTGACGATAGCAATGAAGTTACAGCCGTCATTGAACCCAGTAATAAGCCAGTTGTAGATTATTCAACAGGAAAAATTGGCGATTGGGGTTTTTCAATTGACGATTTTAAAATCAAAATAGTACAAAATAGATTCGAGTTGGGCATGATGAAAGGGAAGTTGCAGTTTCCGATAAGCAACGATTACTTGTCGTACTCATGCAATCTTCGCAGTAATCTGGATACTATGCAGTTTGTAATTGAAGCCAAAGAAAATTATGATGTACCCATCATGATGGCGAGAATGAAATTGGATAAAAATTCAAGTTTCTTACTGGAATTTAATGGAAATACGAAAAAGATAGATTTGGATTTAAGTGGTTCGGCAAGTATTGGCTTAACCCAGAAAAGCCCAATAGCTATTCCGTTGGTAAAATTTGAACACTTTAAAGTATCCAATACCAAGATAAAACCAACCATGCAGGGCGAAAAAGAACTGTATTTGGATGAGGGTGAATGGACACTTTTAGGAGGACTGTGGGATAATAAAAAAGATGACAAAAATGCCAATAAACAAGGCGGAGGGCCAGCATTCGATGATGAAAACCTACCTACGTTCACACCTGTGGAAGATGAAAATAAAGCGAACCTAGTAGGTTTCCCGATAGAGTTGACGCCTCCTAAATTTATTTTTAGAGGGATGGATGCCATCGGTTTTGGCTTTGGGGTAAAAGTAAATGTAGGCGGAGGTGATAACACGATTGTGGGTGCTGAAACCAAAGTAGAGATACTTGGAAAACTTAGTTACGTTAATGGTAAAATGACGCCTGCGTTCTCGAAAGTGGCTTTAGAGAAAATCATGATTAAAGGGGCTGTCGGTCCAGCTACAGTAGAAGGTGAACTTCGTCTTTTTGATGAAGATGCTGTTTTCGGAACTGGTTTTATCGGTTCGGCAAAAGTGAAAATTCCTAAAGTAGCCACTGTAAAAGCAACCCTACAATTTGGTAACAAAGGATTTTATTATGGTTATGTAGATGCCAGCGTGTTGCTTACACCAAGTATTGCAGTATTACCACCTTTGATGTGTTCTGGTTTTGGTGGGGGTATTTATTTCAACATGAAAATGAATACGCCATTGGCTAAAACGATTACCAATGTAGTACCAAATGCACAAACTACTAGAGCTGGCACTAGCAATACTGGTATTAATTATGTGCCTATGTTGGGTAGTTACGGTATCAAAGCCAATGTGTACATGAGTTTGGCAGACAAAAAAATGATACTCGCCAATTTGGGTATCGAAGCTAGCATTGCCAATGGTGCTTTTAGCAATTTTACTGCTTCGGGCAAAGCCAAAGTACTTAGTTTAGATGAAGACCCAGATAAAAATGGGCAATGTTTACTAACGGCACAGACTTCGGTAACAATAACACCGAGTAGTTTTGATATGAGTGCCGATGTAGAAGTAGAACCCATCCCTGGTTTTGTTAAAGTAACAGTACCTTTCAGAATGCACTTTGCTGATACTTGGCACGTAAAAGTAGGCGACCCAGCCGAAGGCAAGCAGAAAGTAGCGTTTAAATTACTACAAGTGGGTAGTCCAGAAGATGCCCTTTATGTGTATTTAGGGGCAAAAGCTTACTTTGCCTTTGGCAACGACCTCGGCGGTGTTCCTGCCTTACCACAAGAAGTGCAAACCTTTTTGTTGGGTAAAGAAAACGTAAACGATAATCGGAACGATGTAGTAGAAGCAGCGAAGTCGAAAGGTGATATGCAGTTTAATGACGATGGCGAACCAGTGGGTAATCCGACTAGATTCTCGGTATTAGCAGGAGCTAGACTAGACGGGCATTTAAAAGTAGCCGTTGGACCACTTTCAGCCAATGCCACACTTATTGCAGGTTTTGATGCAGCTTTATCAAAAGGGTTGAAATGTAACGGACAGGAAATTGTGGGGCTTTATGGCTGGTATGCCAATACTCAGATTTATGCCTATGCCAACGGTAATGTATCGGTAGCAGGTAAGGTATTTGGCAAACGCTTTAATGTAAAACTGATGGACTTAACAGCAGGTGCTTTACTATGGGGTGGCTTACCAGAACCCACATGGGGCGAAGGCAGATTGCGTGTAGCGGGCAGTGTATTGGGTGGTTTAGTAAAAGTTGATACCGATTTTGATTTCGATTTCGGTCATAAATGTAAGGCTGTCTTTAGTGGAGACCCACTGGCGGATATTAAGGTGATTTCTGAGTTGAGTCCGAAAAAAGGGGAGAAAGATGTTGATACCAATGGGGACTTACAAGCTGTTTTCAATATGAGTATGGATACTGATTATAGCATTGCATTGCCTGACGGTCAGCCAAGAACCTATTATTTTACCGTTCAAAATTATTCATTGACTAATCAGAAAACGAACGAAAAATACAATGCAATCGGAGCAAAGCAATGGGTGAACAATAACGAACAGTTGATTTTGCCTTTAAATGGACATTTGAAATCAGAAACCAATTATGCCTTTAAAGTACAGGTACGTCTGTGGGAACGTGTGAATAATGGACTTGAAGACCCTTATATAGATGAAACAGGAGTAAGAGAACAACGTTTTGAGGAAGCAGAAAATATTTTTACCTCTGGTAAACAGCCCGATTTTGTACGCTGGGAAGATGTAGCATATACTTGGCCAATGGACGGGCAGAACTACTTCTTGAAAAATCAAACATCTCAAATAGTTATATCTGGCGATATTCCAGACGAGTTATTAACGGGTATCAATATTCCAATTTATGCCAAAAAAGACTATGATTATCAAGCCTATTTTATTCCTGAGAGTGCTGGAGATACCCTTAAAACTGCTATCCAATATCAAGCTCCTACGGCAGGTGCTCAGGGGAAAATACTGGCTAATATTCCAGCTAATTTACAAAACTCAAAAGTGTATCGTTTAGAGTTACACAAGCTTAAAGTTAAACAATATGAAGCCATTAATTTTAGTAATTCAATCAATAGAGACTTTGTAAAAATAGGAACAGGTAATAATGCAACGGCTTACCAAATAAAGTTCAATTCCCTTAAAATACAGAATAAACAAGGCGAATCTACCGATAAAGTAATGTTCTCGCTGGCTTTCAAAACTAGCCAGTTTAATACCTTTCAAGAAAAAATGGCATCGACTACTTTCCAGACCAGTAAGTACGAAGACGAAAACAATCCACAGTCTAACGCCTATCTTTTTATCAAAGCTGTACCGAGTGATGGAGCTGAGAACTTTGAAGATGACGAAATGAAAGAACATAAATTTTCGAGTCGAGGAGCTTTACAATCTGCTTTATTAACAGCGAGTGTTCCAGCGTTTAGTCAAGGAAATACCGAGTTCGATAAGTATGCAAACACTAATATTTATTCAATTCTTACTGAAATCCAATATGGTTATGTTGGGCAAGTAAATCCGAATTACAACAACCTGCGAAATATTGCTTATCAGCCAACCCAAAGCATTGCCATGGGCAGAGCCTTAGCAGTATTTGGGGCTTTAGAACCATATAATGGTAATACTATTAAGGATATTTTAGGAGGCAATAATGCAGGAGTACCTAAGGACGAAAACGGATTAGGGGCTTCTATTGGCAGTGCAAGTAGCAAGATGATGACTATGGATGCTTCTATTTCAAAATCGGTGGTTTCTCAATTGGTGCTTCTGTCGGGTATTTATGGTTTTACCGTTAATGATGCACCAGCAAGACCATATCAATTTACACTAAAAAGTGATTTTCTGGCCTATCACGATTTTATGGCAGTAAGAAGCTTTGGCGAAAAAGTACAACGGGTTAGGAGTATCTATCAGCAATATTTTGGTAATAACTGGAAAACACAAATGGAAAGAAGCAGCAATTCCGAAATTTCATTTGCTAGTAAAACGGTAGGAATCACAGCATCTTACGAAGGGCTTTTGAACAATCCTTCTATTTTCGACCGCTTTGGTAACTATGTAATTGCCGATTATTATAGTTTCAAAAAACGTAAAAACGGGTCTATAGCAAAAGTGAATTTAACCTATCAGCCATATCCTGGAGCAACCAAAGCATTAGTTTCCAAAGATATACAAGTAGGAGCATCCCCAATTTTGATGGCACCCGTTTATAATCAAGCCATACCGGCGAGCGTACCTAATGCAAGAGCATCAAGCTATTTTGTAAATGTTAGTTGTTTTAATTGTGATAGGTAGAGCTGCAAGCTTTAAACTGTATTCTTTCTATTAGGGTGCGACTTTAGTCGCACCCTAATGAAAATTTGAAAAACCATTTATCAGAAGTCATAACACTCATTGCTGAAGGCTGATAACTCATAGCTAAAAAGAACATGAAAAAAATATCATTACTCCTTTTATTCCTCGGCTTTTTATGTGTGGGTAATGCCTTCGCACAAAAGGCCAATGTTTCACAAAAAGATACTTTACCCGTAATCCAAAAGCCGAAAATTATGCTTTTGGCTAGAAACTATGGTGATTCTGTGGTTTTACGTTGGTCACCTAATATGCCAGCTTATTGGTTGATGGGTACTGTGCGTGGCTACATAATAGAAAGGACAGAATATACCAAAGATAACCAACAAGGTACTAGGCAGCTATTAACACCTAAACCTTTAAAACCTTGGACTTTCGAGCAAATGAAGAACCGTTTGGCAGAAGACGAAAAAGGTATTGGGGTTGTTGGTGAAATGTTGTATGGTTATCCAAACGATAAAAAATTTGTAGCCGACTTTTTCAACATTAAGAAAGTTAGTCAAGAGCAGAATATTCGTTTTACAACCACTTTAACGGCTGCTGAATTTTCAAAGAAAGCTGCTGATGCTGCGGGTTTGAGATTTGTGGATAAAAGCATCAAGAAAAAAGATGCTCTTTATACTTATAAAGTCTATTTGGCTGAAACCAATATTCAAGCCCAAAGCAAAGTACAGGTAGATACTGCTCAAGCAGTAATTGAGGCTGGACAATCATTTTTAACTTTTGCTCCATTTGTCGAAAAACCTGAAAATGGAGACCGTACCACAACCTTAATTTGGCAAAGATTAGGGCCAGAAGGAGATTTCTCGGCTTTTTATATTGAAAAAAGTGAAGATGGTAAAAACTTTAAAAGAGTAAACCAAACGCCTTTTGTAATGGGTAAACCTGACCCAAAACAATTAGAAAAAGATACTTTATTGAAAGCCCAATTTGCCAAATGGGAAAATAAAGCCTTTTATGTGGATAGTCTTGCTAAAAATTATCATAAATATTATTATCGAATTCGTGGTATTGATAGTTTTGGTGAAGAAAGTAAGCCTTCGGAAAGCATTGTAGCAATGGGGAAAGATTTAACAGCTCCAAAATCTCCTGATGATTTCAGAGCCAAAAATGTTAATAATACCTCAATAGTACTTACTTGGAAGAAGGATATTAAAGAGCCTGACCTAAAAGGCTATGTAATTGGTCGTGGGGCAACGGTGAATGGCCCTTTTAAGCCCATTACTCAGCATATTATTCCGCCTAATGCCTTAACTTTTACTGATATCGAACCTCAAGCTTATATTGGCGACTATTATATTATTGCATCAGTAGATACCGCTGGAAATTTAGCCTATACTTTACCCATTGCGGGTGGGATAGAAGACAGACTACCACCTTCTTTTCCAACAGATTTAGTGGGGAAAGCTGATTCTTTAGGAAGAGTAACGCTTTCATGGAAAAGTCCTAATAATCCAGATGTAGCAAGCTTCAAAATATATCGTTCTTATACACCCGCAAACCAATATTATAATCAGATAACACCTGTCGGGATTTCAAGAACAACCTTTACGGACACCTTAGCTATTAAAATGCTAAACGAGCATGTGTATTACAGAGTAGTAGCCATTGATTTAAGCAATAATCATTCGGCTTATTCAGAGCCTTTAAATGTAAAATTACCCGATAGAAATCCACCTACCACCCCTGTTATCAAAGAGGTTCTAGTGACAGACAAGGGAGTAAGTTTATTGATATTAGTGAGCGAAAGCGAAGATGTAGTATCACACATTATTTTCAGAAAAGAGGGTAATAACGAATGGGTAAGCATTAAAGAGATAACCAAAGAACAAAGTATATTATCACCTTTGATGTATGAAGATGAGTCTGTGGCATCGAATAAGGCTTATCAATATGCTGTAGTAGCTAAAGATGATGACGGTTTGCTTTCGCCAAAATCTTTCCCGATTCCAGTAAAGTATTTCAGGAAAACAGATTACCAAGGTGTTTCAAAAATAGATGCCAAAGTTGATTCAGAAAAGAAACAAATAACCCTGAGTTGGTCGCCTATTGTTAATCAATTGTTTAGCCATTATTTAATTTATCGTGCTATCAATGGCGGAGGTTTAGAGATGGTTGCCTCTAGCAGAGAGTCTAATTATGTTGACAAGGATTATAAAACAGAAAATAATTATCAATATGTAATCAAAGTAGCATACCAAGATGGTAAATTTTCAATGCTTAGCGAGCGGATTACTGTTCAAAAATAGCTTGACGCAATGAATATTTTTGCACTAAATTTTGATGTTTTTGTAAGTAAAACAGTTTAAACAATAATTTTAATCAATTGATTAAAATTATTGTTTAAATGCTTGCTTTTAGTTATTTTGTTGTATACCTTTGTCTTATTAATCAATTGAATTATGAAGTGCCTAACAAAATCAGCTGAAGATAAAATTAAAGAAGCTGCGATTAAAGTTTTTTTAGAAAAAGGGTTTGACGGAACTACTACTAGAGATATAGCCAAAGAAGCAGGAGTAAACAGTGCTTTGATGAACTATTATTTCAGAAGTAAAGAAAAGTTGTTTTCAAGCGTATTTGAAGAAATGCTTCAATTGTTTTTTGAAGGGCTTATTGAAATATTAAATAGACCAATTTCTTTGAAAGATAAAATATCGAATATGATTGATCATGATTTCGATATGTTTAAGGCTAACCCTGATTTGTCTAATTTTGTTATTCATGAGCTTCATCGAAATCCAGATCGTTTTTTTAGTGCGGTATCATTCGATAAAATATTAGTTCATTCAATATTTGCTCAACAGTTGAATGATGCCATCAAACAAGAAGCCGTTAGAAAAATTGATATTCAGCACATCCTACTTTTGATGAAGTCAAATATTCAATTTATATTTCAAGGTAAAGTGATGACCTGTAAAATCTGGAATATGGAAGATAATGAATTTGATGAGTTTGCAGAAAAGCATAGACTGATTGTCAAAGAAATGATTCTTAATTATTTATTTAGCTCTGAAAAATAGAGCTAATTTTTTTACCTATATTTTAATCAAATGATTAAATCATATATATAAATCAAAAAGATAAACTAAACGATTAAATTATTCCACTCATGATACATTCAAGATGGTCTTTCCTTTTAATAATGATGTTAGTTGCATCAGTAACGAAAGCACAAGAACTTACCCTCGACCAACTAGTAGAACAAGCTTTGAAGAACAATCAGCAAGTGCAGCTATCAAAATTGAACGAACAACAAACGGATGCCCAAATCAACGAAGTAAAAGCTAGAGCAAGACCACAGGTGAATTTAACAGGTGACTATAAGCGTTATTTGAAAATTCCTGGACAAGTAATACCAGCTTCGACATTTGGTGGAGCCGAAGGAAGTTATCAAGTATTAGCTTTAGGCTTACCTTATAATTTATCAACTTCAGTACAAGTATCTCAGGCATTGTATAGTCCTTCAATTAACATAGGCCTAAAAGCTGCCAAACTAAGCGTTGACTTAGCAAGCTTACAAACTTTGAAAACAAAAGAGGATGTTGCGTATAATGTTTCCGTTACTTATTATAACCTACAAACTGTTGCTCAACAAATGGCTTTCTTGAAAAGCAATATTACTTCGCTTGATAGATTGATTCAGGTAACAGATTTATTGTATCAAAATAAATTATCACAAGGAATTGATGTAGATAGATTAAGAATTAGCAGAACTCAATCTCAAACACAACTGGAATCGATACAAGGTTCATATCAAGAATTAATCAATGCCTTGAAATACCTTACTGGTACTGCTCAATCAGAGCCTTTGAGTGTTAAAATTGATATTGACCAAAATGCAGCAGTGCCAGCTTTAATTGCTAACGATGCCGTAAATAGAACAGACATTCTGATTATAGAACGTCAAAAAGCTTTAAATGAACAAAATACGCTAAATACTAAAGCAGGTTTTTTACCAACACTTTCAGCTTATGGTGTAGCTAACTCTACCTTTTTTGGAAAAGATGGCGAAAACAGTGTATTAAAGAATGTGCCAGGATACTGGGTAGGTTTACAATTGAACTGGAGTATTTATGATGGCTCTGCCAGAAAATCAAAGCTTGTTCAGCAAAAGATTGAGAATCAAAAATTGTCGATTCAATCAAACCAAACCAAAGAAAACATCTCGATGGATATTGCGAATGCTCGTACCAAATTTTATGTAGAACAGAAAAACCTTATAGCTAGTCGTGATCAGGTGGCTTTGGCAGAAAAAGTTTATACACAAACACAATTGCAGTTCAAAGAAGGTACTACCGCTTTAACTGAAGTAATTCAGGCTGAAAATGCGGTAACCGAAGCACAAAATACTTACCTCAATACATTAGTTAACCTACGTTCGGCTGATTTGAATTGGAAAAAAGCTGCGGGTACAATTATTCCTAAACAATAACATTCATTTATATAAAATCAACATATCAAACAATGAAACGTCTTACTATTATATTTGCCCTTTTAGCCACACTTGGTTTAACGGCATGGAAATTATCTTCTAACAAAGAAAATGTTGAAAAGAAGGTTTATCAGCCAGATGTAAATCAGAAAGTTGGTGTAACCACAGCGGTAGCTGAACTAAGAAATCTATCACAAGAAAATGAATTTTTGGGTTCATTTACTCCTAACCGTGAAATTGAGATAAAACCTTTGGCAGGGGGCGAGGTAATTCAGTTGCCAATTAACGAAGGTCAAGGCGTAAGAGCAGGACAGTTGATTGCTAAATTGGATGACGAGCAGATTCGTTTTCAGATTGAAGCTTTACAAGTAACCTTAGAAGGCTATCAAAACGATTTAAAACGTTATGAAGTATTAGTAAAAGGTGATGCAGTACCAGCAGTGAACTTAGAAAGAACTCAATTGAGTATCAGAGGAACGCAAGCGCAAATCAAGCAATTGAAGAAACAATTAGAGAATACCGTGATTACAACTCCTTTTTCAGGGATTGTTACTTCAAAAATGATTGAGAAAGGTTCTGTAGTATCGATGGGTGCTCCTATTGCTAAAATTACTGATATTTCTGCTTTGAAATTACTAGTAAATATTCCTGAAAAATCAATCAATCAATTCAGAGTAGGTCAATCAATCTCTATCGAAACACAAGTATACCCTAACGTATATTTCAACGGTAAGGTAAATATGGTAGGAGTTGAAGGCGATGCAGCTCATAATTATCCTGTCGAAATCATTGTTCAAAATGGTAATAACAACCCTTTGAAAGCTGGTATGTATGGTTCAATTGTGAATGAGAATAAATTGAAATCACAAACGTTGTCGGTACCCCGTCAGGCAATTGTTGGTTCTACTAAAAAAGCACAAGTGTACATTATTGAAAATGGAAAAGCCATCTTGAAAGATGTAACAATCGGTGCGACAACTAATGAATATTATGAGATTACTAAAGGAATAAAATCAGGTGACCAGGTAATTGTGAGTGGTCAGATTAACTTACAAAACGGTACGCCTGTAGTGGCTCAATAAATCTAACAATAAGATTATGAAATTTGTAGAAACCATCATAAAACGCCCTTCTGTTATCATAGTACTATTTGCTGTATTAGTATTAGGAGGGGTAGTGTCGTATAATAAGTTGAGTTATGTATTATTACCAGAGTTTTCGGTAGGAACATTAACAATTACAACAGTCTATCCAGGAGCGGCACCCACAGAAGTAGAGTCGGAAGTGAGTAAAAAGATTGAAGATGCTATTTCAGGCCTTGATAATATTGATATTGTTACTTCCAAATCTTTAGAAAGTGCTTCAATCGTTATTGTACAGTTCAAAGCTGGAACCGATATGGATAAGGCCATGGAAGATGCACAAAGAGATGTCAACAATGTGATTAGTGATTTGCCAGACGATGCCAAAACACCATCACTTTCAAAAATATCACCGAGCGACCAGCCAATTATGCAATTGTTGGCTACCTCAAGCTTGCCTAATTCAGTTTTTTACCAACAAGTAGAGGACAAATATTTACCAGTTCTTCAACAAATAGAAGGTGTTGCTGAAATCACGATGGTAGGAGGGGAGAAACGTGAGATTCGTGTAAACGTGGATGATGATAAATTGAATTATTATGGCTTATCGTTACTTCAAGTAACGCAAGCAATTGGTCAGGCGAATTTAGATTTCCCTACAGGAAAAGTAAAAAGTAAGGCTGAAAACATGACTTTACGTTTGGCGGGTAAATTTACTTCTTTAAACGAAATCCGTGATTTAGTAATTGCTACCCCACCTAATGGAAGTCCGATTCGTGTTGGCGATGTAGCCAACATTACAGATGGTTTGGGTGAAATAGAAAGTATTAGTCGTTATAATGGAACAGATGGAATCGGGTTGTTTATTAAAAAGCAATCGGATGCCAACGCTGTGGAAATTAGCCGATTAGTACAAGAGAAATTAGCCGTTATCGAAAAAGCAAATGCGAAGGACAAAGTGTCATTTGCCATAGCTTATGATAGCAGTATTTTTACCCTTGCCTCTGTAGAAGCCGTAACACACGATTTGTTTTTAGCCGTTATTTTGGTTGCTGTAGTAATGTTATTGTTTTTACATAGCTTCCGTAATGCGTTTATCGTAATGGTTTCAGTACCAGCTTCATTGATTTCAGCCTTTTTGTTTATGTATTTAATGGGTTATTCGCTCAACTTGATGACATTATTGGCACTTTCATTGGTAATTGGTATTTTGGTGGATGACTCTATCGTGGTCTTAGAAAATATTCAAAGACACTTAGAAATGGGCAAAAATCGCTGGGATGCAACGCTGGATGGTATGAGTGAAATTGGTTTTGCCGCTGTAGCTATTACCCTTGTAATTGTGGTAGTTTTCGTACCAATTACCTTTGTAAACTCCGTAATTGCTGATTTGCTTCGTCAGTTTTCATTAACGGTTGCTTTTGCTACCATGGTCAGTTTATTAGTAAGTTTTACATTGACACCTTGGATGACCTCACGACTAGCTAAACTAGAACATTTAAATGCTAAAAACCCTTTTCAAGCCTTCTTACTTTGGTTTGAGGGTGGATTAACAGCGATGATAAAATGGTATCACGGTAGTTTAGAATGGGTAATATCACACAAAATAGCTTTTACTGGTATTTTAGTTTCACTTTTTGTGGCTACAGGTTGGGTGATGTCTCTGGGAATTATCGGACAAGAGTTTGTGGCTCAGGGAGATCAAGGTAAGTTTTTGTTGAGCATTAAATTAGATAAGAGTGCTTCTTTACAACAAAACAACCTAAAAGTAAGAGAAGTAGAGAATTACTTACGGAAGAATCCTGCTGTAAAAACTATATTTGCGAACATTGGGGGTGCAAGTACAGGTTTGAATAGTACTGGTCAGGGCGAAACAAACAAAAGTGAGTTAACAGTTGAATTAGTACCTGCTGAAGAACGTGAGCATCATCAAGCAACTGAGAATTTTATGATTGATTTGCGTAAGCAATTGGGGCAAAAATTTGCAGGTATCGAATTCAATTCATCAATCATAGGTATGGTTAATACAGGTTCGTCACCTATTGAAATATTTCTTGGTGGCGATAACCTAGAACAATTGCTAGTTTCAGCGAAGGATTTAAGTAATCGTTTAAGAATTACACCAGGTGCAAACGACATAAACATTTCTGTAGATGCTGGAAACCCAGAGGTACAGGTAAATGTAAATCGAGAAAAAATGGCTAAATTAGGGCTTGATATTCAGACAGTTGGTGCAACCCTACAAAATGCGTTTTCTGGTAACGACGACTCTCAGTACAAAGATGGCAGTGAAGATTATGACATCAGAGTTATGTTGGATGCCTTCGACCGTAAGAATCCTGAGGATGTAAAAAACATCAATTTTTATAGTCCAATTGCCAAACGTCCCGTTCGTTTAGCAGAATTTGCCAATGTTTCTTTAAGTACAGGGCCATCAATGTTAGAGAGAAAGAACAGACGTTCATCCGTAACAGTAACAGCCAATACCTTGGGGCTTGGTTCAGGAACATTGATTGCTTCTATCAAAGCAGATTTAGCAAAGAACCCGTTGCCAAGCAATGTTACAGTTACTTGGGGAGGTGATGCCAAAAATCAAGACGAAGGCTTTGGTTCATTAGGTTTGGCAATGTTAGCCGCTTTGATTTTGGTTTATTTCATCATGGTGTTGTTGTACGATAGCTTTATTTATCCGTTGGTCGTATTGCTTTCTATACCTGTTGCAGTGATTGGTGCATTGCTTGCCTTGGCGCTTTCAAGTTCAAATATCGGGATTTTTGCAATGCTTGGTATGTTGATGTTGATGGGTCTGGTGGTAAAAAACGCTATTCTTATCGTTGACTTTGCCAATCAGCAAAAGGCTGAAGGAGTACCATACCGAAAAGCAATCTTGTATGCAGGGGAAGAACGCCTTAGACCTATCTTGATGACTACCATCGCCATGGTAATTGGTATGATACCCATCGCTACAGCAACTGGTGCTGGTGCCGAGTGGAAAAACTCTTTGGCTTGGGTGTTGATAGGTGGTTTAACTAGCTCAATGTTACTTACAGTGTACTTAGTACCAATGGTTTATTACTTAGTAGATAGACTAAAAGAGAGTTGGACTAAATTTAGAATGAAGTCCACTAAAGACGTACCCTCTGTACAATTTGTTGATTAATTTATTTTTTTAATTAAACCTTATTATTGTTTATTAGTCTAATTACCCGTGGCATAGTTTTTTAGTATACTATAAGGTATGTCTTTACATCTAATAACTGATAATAAGGTTTAATTAGCATTATTATTAACCAGCTTAATGATGTTTAAATGAAATTAAAAACTATAAAATTTTCTTTTCATTAAATTGTTAACAAAAGTCATTTTTTTTTAGACTTTAAATAGGATACACTTGTTTCATAAAAATATTTTTTTGTACTATTCCTTGTTTTAACAGACCGTTTTTTTTGATAAAAAAAAATTGAATCTAAGGGTAAAAACTTTGAACCTTTTAAAAGTTTCCATAGTTTATTTTAATAGAATAATAATTAATCTAAATACTTTTTTTTAATCATATACAGATAATGCTGTATGTATAATTCGAAGAAACAGAGTATACCAATATGTAAGTTTTTTGAATTTTCTTCGTCGCATTTTTAAAATTTTAATCGTATGAAAGACATCATTGTACAACCAGCCACAGGTAAATTGGGGATTTTAATGCCAGGTATGGGTGCCGTTGCAACTACATTTGTTGCAGGCGTTCTTGCAAGCCGCAAGGGCATTGCTCAACCTACAGGCTCTCTTACTCAAACTGCTAATATCCGCCTTGGAAAACGCACAGAGAATAGAAATCCAAAAATCAAAGATTTTGTGCCTTTAGCTAATTTAAATGATTTAGTATTTGGTGGATGGGATGTGTATGCCGACAGTATGTATGATGCTGCTGTGAATGCAGGAGTACTGGAAAGGGGATTAATCGAACAAGTGAAAGATGAGCTTGAAGTGATTAAACCAATGAAAGCCGTTTTTGATAAACGTTATGTAAAAAACCTTGACGGCGAAAACGTAAAAACTGGCGCAACTAAACAAGCATTGGTTGAAGCATTGCTTGAAGACATTGATAACTTCAAAATTGCTAACGACTGCGAACGTTTAGTAATGGTATGGTGTGGTTCTACTGAAATTTATCATGAAGCTAAAGAAGTTCACGCATCTTTAGAAAACTTTGAGGCTGGTCTTTTAACCAATGATCCAGACATCGCTCCTTCAATGATGTATGCTTATGCAGCCTTGAAATCAAATGTTCCTTTTGCAATGGGTGCTCCTAACTTATGTTTAGATATCCCTGCTTTAGAAGAACTAGCAAGAATTACTGGAACACCAATAGCAGGTAAAGATTTCAAAACTGGTCAGACATTGATGAAAACCATCGTGGCACCAGGTCTTAGAGCACGTGCTTTGGGTGTTAGAGGTTGGTTTTCAACCAACATCTTAGGAAACAGAGATGGTTTGGTATTGGATGCTCCTGAAAACTTCAAAACGAAAGAAGTATCTAAAGGAAACGTGTTAGACGGAATCTTGGATGCTAGCATCAATCCAGAATTGTATGGTGATATTCACCACAAAGTAAGAATTGAATATTATCCACCGCTAGGTGATAATAAAGAAGGATGGGATAATATCGACATCTTTGGATGGTTGGGTTATCAAATGCAAATCAAAATCAATTTCCTTTGCCGTGACTCTATCTTGGCAGCACCAATTGTACTTGATTTAGCTTTATTCCTAGACCTTGCTCAACGCTCAAACTTATCAGGCGTTCAAGAATGGCTATCATTCTACTGGAAAGCTCCACAAACATTACCAGAATTAGAACCAATTCATGATATTTTCAAACAATTGGAAAAATTAGAAAATACACTTCGCTATTTAATGGGCGAAGAACTAATCACTAATCTTGGTATGGACTATTATCAAGATGTTGATGCAGAAGTAGAACTCTAATTAGGTACCCAATAAAAGAAATGGCTCTTGCTCATGTAAAATTTCAAGAGCCATTTTTCTATTATGTTGAATTTTCATAAAATCTTTGCTTCCGGACTCGGATTAGGATTTATCCCGAAAGGTTCGGGAACTTTCGGAGCATTGCTGGCTTGTGCTATTATAGCAGGAGTTTTTCGTTTGGTAAACGATACTTTTTATTACCATCTAACCTTAATTGTATTAACAGTAGTATTTACATTCGTAGGCAGATGGTCATCTGCCATTATGGAAACACACTGGGGCGAAGATGCTTCTAAAATAGTAATCGACGAGGTGGCTGGAATGTGTCTAAGTTTATGCTTCATCCCATTTTCATGGCAAAATCTACTGATAGCATTTATCTTATTCAGATTCTTTGATATATATAAACCATTCAATATTAGAAGTTTCGAAAAATATGGTAATGGATGGGGTGTAATGCTTGATGATGTAATGGCAGGAATTTGGGCAAATGGATGTTTACAAGTAATCATCTTTTTCCTGTGAGCGATGTCTAATTTTTTCAAACCTTTATTCCGTTTTGTTCCAGTTTCAGGTCTTGCAACTTTTGTAGATTTTGGTACTTCTTATTTAGTGCTTCACTATCTAAGTTTTTCTTATGCATGGTCTACAATTGTAGGAAATGTTGCTGGTGGAATCATTGGTTTTGTTTTGTCTAGGCTATGGGTATTTCAAGATTCAAAAACTGAAAAGAGCCAATGGCAATTAATGAAATATATACTTGTTTCGATGGGAAGTTCAGTAATGAACACCCTTGGTGTTTTAGGCCTCAGTAAAATTATAACAGCAGATTATCTAATCATAAGGGCATTAGTCGGGACGTTCGTATTCGTAGTCTATAGTTATGGATTGAACAGATTGTTCGTGTTTAATGCAAAAAATCATGAAAAAATATCTATTTAATATAATAGCAAACCACTTTAATAGTAATATTACTTTAAGAACAGTATGCTATTTATTTTTGAGCATCGCTTCAATATCGTCTGTATTCGGACAACAACAAACGAAAGTAAAAGGGAAAATCATTGATAGTAAAACCAATGAGGCTATTCCCTTTGTAAATATCATTGTACAAGGTACAAAACAAGGCATCCAGACAGATATCAATGGTAACTATACCATGGATATTCAAGATGGGCAAGCTACTAAAATCCAATTTTCATCTATTGGCTATAAAACTGAAGTGAAAACTTTTAAAAGAGATATAAGCCAAACAATCTCTATCAAATTAATTCCTCAGTCGCAAAACTTAACGGAAGTAACTGTAAAGGCTAAAAAAGAAAAGTACCGTAATAAAGATAATCCAGCAGTAATTTTAATCAGAAAGGTAATTGCTCACCGCGATGAAAATCGTAAGGAGGGATTAGACTATTATCAATACGAGAAATACGAGAAGGTTCAATTAAACCTAAACAATATTGATGAAGATTATAAGAAGAAGAAAATGTTTAAAAATTTTCAATTTATCTTCGATAATCTTGATACTTCAAAAACGACTGGTAATGTTTCATTACCACTTTATTTAAAAGAGACTGTAGCAGATGTGTATTTTAGGAAAAATC
This sequence comes from Arcicella aquatica, assembly GCF_034928825.1. Taxonomy (NCBI): domain Bacteria; kingdom Pseudomonadati; phylum Bacteroidota; class Cytophagia; order Cytophagales; family Flectobacillaceae; genus Arcicella; species Arcicella aquatica. The sequence goes on from NZ_JAYFUL010000027.1 coordinate 27,831, forward strand.
CGAAGGATGAAAAGGTATATATCAAAGGCGAGAAAAAAATTGGGTTAGACCAATACATTGATAACAATGGTATCGCCTCATATATCAATCGTTTGTATGAAGATATTAATATTTATGATAGTAATATTAGCTTACTGACAAACCAATTTATCAGTCCGATTTCTAATTTATCGCCAACTTTTTACAGATTCGTCATTTTAGATACACTTCAATTCCAAAATATGAAGTGTGTTAATTTAGGATTTTCACCACGCAACCCTTCAGACTTCGCTTTTGTTGGGAATATGTATATTTCGTTAGATTCTAATTTTTCGGTTAGAAAAGTAAAATTAGGTGTGCCTAGAAGCATCAATCTTAATTTTGTAAACGAACTTTTGGTGGAACAAGAATTTGTTCCTGTAGAGGATAACAAGTTGATGCTTGCTAAAGATGAAATCTCAATCGACTTTGGTTTTAGTAAAAAAGAAAATAAAAGAGGAATTTTAGGAAAACGGTCGGTTTCTTATCAAAACTATGTGCTGAATAAACCTATCGAGAACAGTATCTTTAAGCCTATTCAAAAGAACGTCTTAATGGATATGGCTTTGGATAAAAGTGATGATTTTTGGGCGTCTGCTCGTCATCAAGGACTAAGCAGTGTTGAAAAAGGGATTTACCAAATGGCTGATAGTATTCAGCAAGTACCTGCTTTTAAAAGATTGATGACTGTGGCAGGTTTATTGCTGTTTGGTTATAAAGATTTTGGTGATTTTGAGATTGGTCCTGCCAATGCATTTTATAGTTTTAACCCAGTGGAAGGATTCCGACTTCGTTTTGGGGGTAGAACGATGGCAAAATTGAATCCGAAATTGTATTTAGAAACCTATGCAGCCTATGGTTTTAAAGACGAACGTTGGAAAGGTTATCTTGGAGTTACTTATAACTTAGGTAATAATTCAATCTATGAGTTTCCGAATAATTATCTACGAGTTTCTTATCAAGATGAAGTCAGAATTCCTGGACAAGAACTACAGTTTATTCAGGAAGATAATGTATTGCTATCTTTCAAAAGAGGGATAAACGATAAGATGACATACAACAAGATTTTCCGTTTAGACTATCGTCATGAGTCAAGAAGTGGCATTAGTTACGAATTAGGGTATAAAAATCTTACGCAAGAAGCAGCAGGTTCATTGACATTTGAAAGATATGCCAGTGCTAATCCTTCACCTGATGTTAAGCCTTATAATGAAAAGGATTTAACAAGTTCTGAAGTATCGGTCAACTTAAAGTTTGCTCCGAATGAGCAATTCTATCAAGGTAAAAACTATAGAATTCCGATTATCAACAAGTATCCGATTTTCCAATTACGCTATAGTTTAGGCATTGCCAATTTCTTGAAAGGAGATTATAATTATCATAACCTTACTTTCAGAGCCAACAAGCGTTTCTTTATATCGCCCATTGGTTATACCGATATTACGGCTGAAGGCGGGAAAATTTTTGGAACAGTGCCTTATCCTTTATTGATAATTCACCGTGCTAACCAATCTTATTCATATCAGTTAGAGTCATATAACTTGATGAACTTCTTAGAGTTTGCCTCAGATAAATATGCGGCTCTATTTGTAGACCATTATTTTAATGGATTTATTTTTAATAAATTACCTCTTATCAAAAAACTAAAGCTTAGAGAAGTGATAACTTTCAAGGGGCTTTGGGGAGGAATAAGTGCTAAAAATTTGCCTGAGAACAATTTAAGTTTGTATCGTTTCCCAGAAGCGGCTGATGGTACAGTCTTAACCAACTCATTAGCAAATGGGCCTTATATGGAAGCTAGCGTTGGTGTATCTAATATTTTTAAAGTATTTAGGATAGACTTGGTAAAACGACTTTCGTATTTGGATAATCCTAATGTATCTGAATACGGTATTCGTGGTAGATTTAAATTTGATTTTTAATACTCTAAATAATCTCTTAAAGCTATGTATACATTAAAATCTATGGGACAACAGGTAATTTATCAAATTATCAATCCCTTTATTAAATTATTAATTGTGCTAAAAATAACGCCAAACGTCATTACAACGATTGGTCTAATCCTAAATGTGTTAGCCGCAGGTATTTTTATCTATGCTGCCGAGGCTACATTTAGGGGAGACTTTAGTTATATAGGCTGGGGCGGAGCAATGATTTTGTTTGCTGGGGTGTTTGATATGATTGATGGAAGGCTGGCACGTGTAGGCAATATGTCGAGCAAGTTTGGGGCTTTCTACGATTCTGTATTAGACAGATATAGCGAAATGTTCATGTTTTTGGGCATCTGTTATTACCTGATTTCTCATCATTATTTATTCAGTTCGTTCTTTGCTTTTTTAGCATTGATTGGCTCGTCGATGGTAAGCTATACACGTTCAAGAGCCGAAGGGCTAGGAGTGAAGTGTGATATTGGCTGGATGCAACGCCCTGAAAGAATTGTTATTATTGGTGGCTCTGCTTTGCTTTGTGGTATTTTAGCACCTATCATAGGAAATGATTTTAAAATTCAAGGCTTAGAACCTAATATTCCTTGGTTTGAAACCATCTCTATTTTTACAATTCCGATGTCAATTGTGGCAGTATTGTCAAATTATACAGCCTTACAAAGAATTGAACATACCAAAAAGTCTTTGGCTGAAAATGAAAAATAAACAATTACAAAGGCTTTTAATAGCTAGTATAATCCTTACTTTAATAACAAGTTTTTCACCCATTAATTATCCTAAAGTACCAGATTCGCCTGTTAGGTTATTCTACATCCAACGAAGTGCTAATATAAACACCATTGTTTATGATGCCAATTTATTGCCAAATGGAGATTTTGATAAAGAAAATCCCATCAGCGTATATTGGATACGTTATCAGGAACAAGGACAAAAAAAAGAGCTTACTTGGATACAGAATTTGCTGGCTTATGGAATAAGTGCTAAAGAAACTACCCGAGAAAATGATTTTGACGCTTGGGTAGTTTCTTATAAAAAAAGAAAACTGAAAGTAGGATTCGACAAGAATAGAAAGCCTTGTGCACAATTAGAAATTAACCACAAACAAGCTAGGTTAGATCATGTTTTTGTGAAAACAGAAGGGAGTAATCTTCGACCAAAAGTACTTTACGTTGAAGTTTTTGGAAAAGACATGACTACTGGAGAAGATATTTATGAAAAAATTAAGCCTTGATTTTTGGGCACTTGACGAGAGTAAAAGTTTTTTAAGGTTTACTCAGAATAATATTATACTCACGTTATTAATTAGTGTTGGTTATTTTATCTGGTTTGGTCAAGTAATCGCCTATCGTCCAGAACATTCCGTTCTTTACTTTTTACTACTTTTTTTATTCTATTGCAATAGTATTACCCGTAGCTTTATGAAAGCTATGTTTCCCTTTGTAATATTTTGGGTAGTGTATGATTCCCTCAGGATTATTCCCAATTATACGATTAATCCTATTCATATTCAACAGCCCTATCTTCTTGAAAAGTTTTTGTTTGGGGTAAATGATAATGGTGTTAGAATAACACTCAACGAGTATTTTACTAAATACCATACTACTTTCTTAGATTTACTATCTGGACTATTTTATATCAACTGGGTACCTGTTCCGTTGTTGTTTGGTATTTATGTCTTCTTGAAAGACAAAACCATCATGTATAGTTTTGCCTATTGTTTTCTGTTTGTTAACCTGATTGGCTTTTGTGTTTATTATATTTATCCAGCCGCTCCGCCTTGGTATGTTGCTGAATATGGCTTTACCGAACACTTCAATATTATGGGTAACGTAGGTAACTTAAAGTACTTTGATGCGTTAGTAGGTAGTCCTATTTTTAAAGGCATTTATGAAAAAAATGCCAATGTTTTTGCCGCGATGCCCTCATTACATTCAGCTTATCCTTTGATAGTATTATATTTTGCGATTCAGAAAAAGATGGGCAAATTCATTATTTTCTTCGTAGTGTTTTGTTTAGGTATTTGGGGCTCGGCAGTCTATTCAAATCACCATTACGTCATAGATGTATTGGCGGGTATTAGCTGTGCTGTTTTAGGAATAACGCTATTTAATGTTTTCGTGCGTAAACCCATGATAAAATACATTTTACCCTTATAAAAACTACCTTAGAACCTCGGCTATTAAATAGCCATTGTTAAGTGATATAAATACTAAATTTTAAATATGAAATATTGTACTATTCTAATAAAATGTACGGTATATGAACAAAATATATAATAATTCCGTTATGTTTGTATTGTAAAAGTAAAATATAATCAATACAAATATGGAAACTTTAGGTTATCTAGCTGGTATCTTAACTACCATCGCTTTTGTGCCACAAGTAATACAGATTTATAAAACAAAATCTGCCAAAGATATATCCTTAGCGATGTTTCTTTTGTTTACTTTAGGCGTAACATTCTGGCTAGTATATGGAATAAGTGCAAATGCTGTTCCTGTAATTGCTGCCAACGCTATCACGTTGATGCTATCATTAGTGATTCTGTTTTTTAAATATAAATACAGAAAATCAGTCTAAAAATCTTTAAATGTCCTTCTGCGAAGGTCGTTTAAAGATTTTTATCATTACTCCTCATTTGCCTCATCAATTGTTACAATTAATTGCTGTCCCAATCTTGTTATAGCCGATAAAGTATCTTTATCAATTATCTCTCCGTCTTGGTTAATCTTTGACCTAATATATTGCACTAGCAATTGCAGTTGGTCTATATTTTTGGCTTCAATGACTTTAAGTACTTCCAAAAGTGCCTGATGACCAGACGTCCCTTCAGTGGAGGCAGTAATTAAAAGCGTTGGTTTTCCTGAAAATTCCCCCGAACCTACTGTCCAGTCAATCGCATTTTTTAAAGTGCCAGGAATACCATGAGCATATTCAGGGGTACAAATAATTACACCATCTGCTTGGCTGATTAGCTCTCTGAAAATGGTAACTTGATTATCAATGTGTGCATCCTTAATATCAGGATTGAAATGAGGAATTTTTTCGATGCCATCAAATATACTTAGCTCAATTTGGTCTGTAAATATCGTAGCAATAGCATGGAGTAATTTATGATTAGAAGAATTAACACGGGTACTGCCAGAAATGCCTAAAATTCTTTTTCTAATTTTCATTGATTGAATATGTGCTTAGATAAGAAGCTGTTTAAACTTTCCCTTTCGGGTTAAACTAAGTCTTTTAGAATAGCTTGTTCCAAAATTTACTCAACATAGCGATGCTATGCTTCGCAAATTTTGAAAAAAACAATTCAAAAATACAATACTTTCACCTGAGAAACGGAAAGTTTAAACAGCTTCTAAGTTATCATTTGATTGATAACAATTTTTAAGACATTTAATCCCGCAATTTCAAATTTTTTAATGCTTTATTTACTGTCTCGGCTATACGTTCTACCTTCGTCTCTTCTTTTTTAGCAGCATAAATCCAATCGATATAGCCTTGTTGTTCGCTTTCAGAAAATGAAAGAAAGTTCTTTAGTGCTTCGGGCTCATCTTCTAAACAGAGTAATAAATCTTTAGGAACATCAATAGGGTCATTATCAGCAAAGAGCGTAACATGAATCCAGTCGCCTTCTTGTTTACCTATTTTTTTCCTGATTTCAGCCCTTACTGGCAAAAAAAGTTTCCCATCTTTCATGGGCATCAAATTGTAGCTTTTGATTTCAAAATTATCAATAGTACCTTTTACTTTGACCCAACCGAACCATGCTTTTTTATCAGGTGGAATTTCTGCAATCACAGTATATGTCCACCCACCTTTCCCGGGGAACTTTTCCAGTAAATATTTTTTATCAACTAATGGCTTTTCCAAGGTTTGATGATTTGGTTTTAATAAATGATACTCGAAAGTTTTAGAAAATTAATTAAAATAACGGACTTAAAACTCATCCTAAAATAAAAAAAAGAAGGCTTTAAAGTTTTGAATTAATTTAGAAAATAGCTAGGTTGCTTTTGTGATATTAGTAAAATTATTTAAATAATTCTATAAACATTTGAATCATTAATTAAACCATGAAAAAAGTATTTGTTCTATCACTCTTAGTCTTTTTTAACTTTAGCTCATTTGCTAATTTAGAATACATAGACCTTCAGAAAATTAGTAATGAAAGTAAATGTATAAATGCTTTTAACAGCCTTAAAGTTGGTTTGCCATATTATGAACAATGGAGTACTGAATGGAAACATGACAAGCCTAAAAAAGAAGTTATTAATACGCTTCAAGAACATTATAAAACCTTCTCTGCGATAAGTACAAAGAATGAGGATTTATACCTTTTATTGGGTGAAATTGCTCATTTCCTTTATAATCTCGAGGATTCTGCTAGTCATCGATTAGCAGTTGTAAATTATAATCTAGCCATTGAACAGCATCCAAAGAGTTTTCGTGGCTATTGGTTTTTAGGATATCATTTTGCTCAATCTGCTAATATAAATTTAGCAATTGATAATTTATTAAAAGCCAAAGAATTACTGCCAGATGAACACCAACCTGTTGATTTTTGGGAAGAGTTTGGTGTGTCGATGGTATTTGCTAATATGCCATCACATGCAATTTTTGCAATGGATAGAGTAAAAGCTATTAGAGGAGAAATAGGATATTTTGAAACCTTATTGGGAGAGAGTGTAAGGAAAAAGATAATAGCGATGGATAATGATAAAATATATTTAAATAAGGAAATTTGGGAAGCTAGTGGTGATTCGGTAATGTCTTTTACTTCTAGACCGATGGGAGTTAAAATATTGGTTGATTCCAAATGGGGTTTAACTGTAACAGATTACAAGAATCATGGATGTGCATTTATAATGTCTCCACCCGAAATACTTAATAAAAAAGGTAAGAAAATTGGTTACAGTATTGCAATTATCATGAAAGTAGTCAAAGAAAATGATAAGCTTGAAGATTTTGTCAAGAACATGCTTGGAAAGGATAAACAGTCGAAGGTAAGCAAAATATCATTCTCGGATAAATATGATAATTTAATAGCTTATGAGGACCAGAATCCTAAGGTATATAAAAACTTAGGAGGAGCGCATATTTATGGTATAGGGATAGAAAGAAATGCTCCTGAATACCCAGGACTCTTGTTAGAAAGACCTAGTATGATACCCAATGGAAAAGAAGGGACGATAACTTATTACTCCTCAGCAAAAAGTAAGGATAGATTTAAAGGAAAAATATTTTATTTTTTTATGCTTGATACTTGCGAAGATATACATGAAGAGTCTTTAGCTATCTTTAAAAATTTGTTTGAAAAACTGACTGTTATTGAGTAGTATGAGAACTAGAATTTTACATAAATGATACTATTGATATTTTAAATCTTTTAATAAAAAACAACCTTAATTAATGAGAGCTAAATTATTCCTGACTACGATTTTACTATGTAGTTTTTTTGTTTCAAATGCTCAGACTAAGTATTTGAAAAATACAGATGAAGTGCGAAATCTAACCAAAAAGGCTACTGGATATTTTCAAGATAATAAAATACCAGCTTTTTTTGATGAAATAAAGAATTACTGGCCGGCACCTGAAAATGAATTAATTGCATTAGAAGAAAAAACGATAAAGTATATAAATATCTTAGAAGATAGATTTGGAAAATCTGGAGAAATAGTAAAGGTAAATGAAGAAACAATTAAAGATTTTGCATTGAGAGAAACCTATATCTTAAAATTTGAACATTCAGCGATACGATTAAAGTTTACCTATTTCAGAAACGTTAATGGATGGATTCTAAATGCTTTTAAATGGGATGATAGTTTTGAGCAAGAATTTAAATAGTTAAAAGCCTTGCTAGATTTTAACTGAGATTAAAATATTTCTCTATCCATTACAATGTAATCTCTTTCACTCTAGTGTCACAAAAATGAATGATTCAATCAAAACCGTTGATGCATATTATCTTCAACAGGCTGAACCTATAAAATCGTGTTTTCTTGCATTACAAAAGATTATTTGTTCTCAAGACCCTGAGATAACTAACGTAATGAAATACGGTATGCCTTTTTTCTGCTATAAAGGGAAAATGTTTTGCTATCTCTGGATTCATAAAAAATACAAACAGCCCTATATTGGTTTTGTAGAAGGTAAAAGCATAGAACATCCTGCCCTTATGATTGAAAAACGGTCTAGAATGAAAATCATGTTGTTAGACCCAAATGAAGATTTACCCTTAGATACTATTGAAATGCTTTTAAAACAGCTATTAGCTTTGTATAGATAAATACAAAAATTCCCAAGACTTATTAAGTCTTGGGAATTTTTGCTTTACCTAATTTTCTCTTAATCCTAAGCAGGTTGCAGTCTGGTAGTTACAGCAACTCTATTCCAAGCATTAATGCCTATAATTGCCACAATGATGTTCGATAGATAATGCTCATCAAACAATTCTCTTGCTTTTTGATAAGTAGCATCCGAAACGCCTGACTGACTAATCAACGTTATTTCTTCTGTAAGGGCAAGGATTGCTTTTTCTTCTTCAGTAAATAACGTAGTTTCTTTCCATGCGTTCAGCAAATAAATACGCTGTTCGGTTTCTCCATATTTTCGGGCATCTTTGGTATGCATATTAATACAGAAAGCACAGCCATTGATTTGCGAAGCCCTGATTTTAATCAACTCTTTGTGTGTATTCGTTAATGTTGTCCCTTGCAGGTACTTGTCTATCCCTAATAATGCTTTATAAGCCTCAGGCTCAGTTTGTAAAATGTTGATTCTATTGTCCATTTTTATGTTGTTTTAAATATGGAACAAAGCTATTCAAGCCCAAACCGAAAAAAGATAAACTGGTTTAAGAAAAACATTTACAACCTGTTTTTTCGTATTTCACTCAGGTATTCAGGCGTAAAGCCAAGGTAAGATGCGAGCATATATTGCGGAATACGTTGAATAAATTCAGGGAAAAGGGTACTGAAATGATGAAAGCTTTCTACTTTAGAAAAATTATATAGATACTTAAATCTAATCTGTGATGCCGAATAAGCTTTTTCAATAATCAACCTAAAATACCTTTCTAATTGAGGAAGCTCTTGAAAAAGTTGTTCCCGCAAATGATGTTCAACAACATAAAGGACTGAATTTTCGACTGGCTGAATATAAAATTGTGAAGGACTTTGGGTATTGAAACTCGTGAAGTCGCTCATCCACCAATTTTCAATCGCAAACTGAGTAATCTGCTCAACGCCCTTGTCGTCTACAAAAAACAAGCGCATACACCCTTTTTCAACAAAATAGAGTGACTTGCAAATTTGTCCTTCTTTCAATAAATTCACTTTCTTTCTAACAGACAAAGGTTTAATGTATTTCAGCAGTATTTGAATTTCTTCTTCGTTGAGCGAAACGTATTTTAAAATATGTTTTACAAGGTTTGGATACATGGTAATTACTCTGCTGAAAATTCTTTAAGGCTTTCTATTTCTTTGAAAATCTTTATTTCCCAATTTCTTTGCTTATCAGGAATGGTGCCATAGCTAGTATCCAGTCCGTATTCTACTTTTCTCTTGGCTAGGTCGTTCATAATTTGGGCATTGATGTCATCAATTTTTATTTTCCCTAATACCAAAGCCTTTCTATTATCGTAAACAAACTTACGGAATTGCCTGATATAGATTTCACTTAAATCAAACAATGTTTGTTGGTATCGCACAGAGATTTCACTGTTATGAGTAGTATCTATCCAAGAGGCATTCTTGATGAAACAGTTGGTAATTTGCCTTTTATAATCTCTGGACAAGCTCAGAAAAGTACTAATTTTATAATCATAGCTAAATTGAGCTGAAGAAAAGGAATTAGTACTGTTGGCTACTTTTATTTGAAAATCATCGATTGTCAATCGCCTTTTTTGTGACCAGCAGACAAGATTAGGGTCATTATTAGATTGTTGTGCAAAAGAACAGAAAGTATACAGAATGGTAAAGAATAACAGATAATATTTCATAGTTCAAGCATTTGAGTGTTGTTTTTCTAGAAACGGCAAGACGTTAAGAATATTTCAAGAGTTTGATAAAGAGTGTGCAATTTGATTCAGAGTATATTTAAATCTTGATAAGATTTAAGGCGTCAGCATTTAGTGAAATTCCACTGTTTGAGCGTAGCGAGTTTGGAATTTCTTGACTTTCTTTTGTTACTTTTCTTGTGTCAAGACAAGAAAAGTAAGGTCTTGCGAAAGGAAATGTTGTTTTGGGGATATAAACAAAATATAATTTTTAAACATATTCTATCAATCCTTTCCCACAAGTATTTACGTAAATGTTAAAACAAAATACTTCATAAAACATTTATCAAGTTATAAAGCATTATCAGATGAATCAGCTAAAGTATATTGCCTTTTGTTTGTTTTTACTGCTGGCTTGTAGTTCAACAGAAGAAAAAATGTATGTGCCTCAGAATCCAACATCAGGTGGTCAACCAATTGTTGATGTACCTACTATTAAGAAATCTTTTCTAGCGTTAGGTGATTCATACACTATCGGACAAAGCGTGCCTGAAAAAGACCGTTGGTCGGTGCTTTTGAATGATTTATTGGCAATTCAATATCAAATTACTCCACACGATATTATTGCCCAAACTGGGTGGACTACCCAAGAACTAATGCAAGGCATTATGAAACAAAACCTTACGCAACAATATGATATGGTTTCGTTATTAATTGGTGTAAATAACCAATATCGTGGGCTTAGCTTGGAACAATACCGTTCTGAATTTCGTGAATTGTTGAAAATTAGTGCCAATTTTGCTAAGAATGACTATCAAAAAGTAATGGTGCTTTCAATTCCTGATTGGGGTGTTTCGCCCGCAGGACAAAATGCCGACAAATCCAAAATAGGTAGTGAAATTGATGCTTTTAATGGTGTAGCAGTGGAGGAATGTAAAAAAGTAGGAGTAGCTTTTATTGATATTACGGGTATCAGCAGACAAAATACTGACGCTTCGATGTTTGCCAGTGATGGCTTACACTTCTCAGGGAAAATGCATCAACTTTGGGCTATGAAAGCACAAAGTACGGCATTGGGCATCCTTAAAAAGTGAGTATTAATGAGCTTTCAAAAATTCAGTACTCAATATCAATGTTAATGCTACCCCAGCTACTAAACTTGATAGAATGAGGTTCCAATCGTGTTTTTTTACCCTAAAAATATCTAATAATAAAGAGCTAACGATTAACGAAAGTAATACAATCAATAGTTGCCCAATTTCTAAGCCCAAATTAAAAGATAACAAGGGTTGCCAAATACTTTCTTCTTTTCCTAATAAGCTCCTCAGGTAATTTGAAAAGCCCATTCCATGGATTAAACCAAAAAGCATCGCCATCGGATAACGTAGTACAGATGATTTTTCTATTTGTGAAGGACGTTCAGCAGATTTATGAAATAAATTGATAAAACAAGTAAGAAAAATACTGACAGGAATTAAAAATTCAATCAAATCGGTACTATAAGTAATCAGTTGAAGGGTAGCCAAGGCTAAGGTAAGTGAGTGCCCAATGGTGAAAGCCGTTATTAGAAAGGCCACTTTTTTTAAATCCTTCAGTCGAAAAATAGCACAGAGCGCTATTACAAACAAAATATGATCGTAACCGTTGATGTCTGTAATGTGTTGAAAACCAAGCTTGAAAAATGTTTGAAAGTCTGACATGTTGATGATTATTTGCCTTTGTGGTTAGATATTCACAAAAGTAAATATTTTAAATTGAATTTCATTTAAAATCATATCGGGGTACAATCTATTGATTTTGATTGTAAATTGCATGAAATTTTAAATCCATGAATACAAAAAACTACATAGCGTTGTTGCTGTTGGTATTGATTAGCGTAAAAACGCTGCTCGTACCTGTAGTGTATTTGGATTTTGAATTAAGGAAAGATTACATCATCCAGAACCTTTGTGAAAACCGTTTAAAACCACAACTGAATTGTAATGGGCATTGCTACTTGGCCAAGAAACTTCAGAAAGTGGCAGAAGACAATGCTACCAAAGAAACACAAAAACAAGGGCAGTCTATCAAGAAAATCTTGCAAGAAGTGTTTGATGCGGAGCCTCTTTTTACTTTAGATTGGGCTTTTGTAAATCCTCCTACAAAATCTATTTACACTTTTCTTACTGAAAACTCAGTAAGCGTTAGCTCTTCTCTTTTTCATCCTCCGATAGTCTAATCAGATATCTTGTTTCGTTTTATTTTTTTGAGGAGGAATTATACTGTCTTCACAGTTAATTTTTGTCTTGAGCATAAATAACGAACAAAATTCCATTTTCTTTCAAGTACTATCATTGTAACGTATTCCAAATACAGTTGTTAGCTTTTTTGTATGATTGCTTGCGTCAATCGTATTGGTTTTCTCGTACTCTATTTTGAGAACCTTTTCTCAATGATAAAGTCATTGAGAAACAATACCTTAAAAGCCAACTAGATTATAAAAATTAAAGATGAAAAACATATTCAATCTTATCATCGTCATTTTATTGACGATATCTTCAACCATTGCTCAAAAAATTATAAAAGGTAAAATTTTTGATAATTCAACCAAAGAACCAGTAGTAGGTGCTTCTGTAAAAGCACTAGGCACTCATGCAGGAACTACTACCAATATTAATGGTGAATTCTCCTTTAATGTTACCGAGCACATCAATAAAATTAGTGTTTCGAGCATTGGTTTTCAAACGTTGGAAGTAGATTATAGTACCGAAAAAGTATTATCTATTTCGCTAGAACCCTCTGTAGAAAACCTCCAACAAGTAGTAGTAACGGCTAATCGTGAAGCTAGTTTACGAACCCAAGCTCCAGTGGCGATTTCTAAATTATCATCAACATTAATAAACGATGCCAAACCTACTAGTATGTACGAAATCATCAACAAGACGCCAGGCGTAGTGATGATGAACTATAATAATGAACAACATGGGATGGGTATTCGTCAGCCAATGGGAACTTCTGCTTACTTTTTATATTTAGAAGATGGCGTACCGATTAGACCAATGGGGGTTTTTAACCATAATGCCATTATTGAAATGAACGTGTTTTCTGTTTCTTCGGTAGAAGTAGTAAAAGGACCAGCGTCATCATTATATGGACCAGAGGCTGTAGGTGGAGCGATTAATTTTATTACACAACGCCCAACGGCTGTGCCTACTGCACGTGTAGGTATTCAGTTTGATAATTACGGCTACAAGAGAATACAATATGGTGCAGGAGCGACAGTCGGGAAATTTGGTTTATACTTAGGTGGATATGTAGCCAAACAAGTAGATTCTTGGCAGTCGAGAAGTGATTTTGATAAAACTTCTTTTAATGCACGAGCAGAGTATAAAATTTCTGACAAAACTCGCTTAGTCAGCACTTTGGCTTATAATGATTATTATTCACAAACAGGGGGCAGTGTAGACTCTATTGCATTTTATAAAAGGGAGTATTCTTCTACTTCTGATTTTACCTATAGAAAAGTATTGGCAACTCGTGCTAAAATTTCTTTAGAACATACTTGGAATAGCAATTCAGAAACCACAGTTACACCCTATTACCGTAATAATTCGGTAGGTCAAAACCCTAGCTATTCAATTCGTTGGACAACGGGTGCAACCACAGCCAAAGGAGAAATTAATGATAATTCATTTACATCTTATGGCGTTTTGGCTCAGCATTCACAGAAATTCGATTTCTTGAAGGCTCGTTTGTTAGTGGGGGGTACTTACGATTATTCAACGAATCCATACCGTTCTTATACAATCGACCTTACAGCTAAATTACGTGCTGATGGAAAATCGGTAGAGAAATATACTTTGGTGAAAGAAAACCCAGATGTTTTTGTAGCTAAATACGATGCAAAAATATTTAATACTGGTTTGTTCTCGCAGTTTGATTTTGAACCTATTCAAAAACTAAGATTATCCTTAGGACTTCGTTACGACCGTATGTCGTTCGACTATTTGAATTATTTAGATAACAATGCAACAGGCACAAAAGAGTACAGCCAAGTAACCCCAAAAATCGGGGCAACGTATGATTTAGGCAATGGAAAAGGTATTTATGCTAATTACTCACAAGGCTTCTCGCCTCCAGGTTTAACGGCAGTTTTCCGTAAAACCCCTACTGGTAGTGCTAATCCATTTTATTATAATTTAACGCCTGCCTATTTCGATAACAAAGAAGTAGGAGGATGGGCGTCGTTCTTGGATAACAAGATTTATATCGACGTTGCCTATTATGAAATGAATGGTAAGAATGAATTATTAAGTATCCGTCAGCCCGATAATTCTACAGATTATCAGTCTGCTGGAAAAACTTTGCACAAAGGTATCGAGTACGGCATTACATATAAACCTAGTTCAGAATGGTTTATCCGTTTTGGAGGAACAAATGCCGTTCACCGTTTTATTGAATTTACTTTAAGTACGAAATCTTCGGATTTAGTGAAAGATGTAAACGGTAAAGATATGCCTTCTGCTCCTTCGTTTATTGCCAATTCTGAAATTACTTATAAACCAAAATGGGCAAAGGGTTTACGTACTGCTATCGAATGGCAGCGTTTGTCATCGTATTACCAAAACCAAACCAATACCGTTATGTATAACGACAAAACTGCTTTCGGGCTTTCGGGCGTAAGCGTGTTGAATTTCCGTGCTGGTTACAATTTTAAAGGGATTGAGGTATTTACCAATATCATGAACTTGACGGATGAGTTATACGCCAATCAGGCTTCTAGAGGTAACAATGCTACTGACAGAACTACCTATACGCCAGCCGCTCCACGTACTGTGGTGATTGGCTTGCAATACAATTTTACGGGAAAATAGTTGTGAATGAGTGAGTTGTGAGTCAGTTGTTGAGTGTTTTGTGATTTAATGAATGAGTGATTATATGAACTGCAATAACTAATATACTTCCTCACGACTCACTCATTCACAATTAAAAAAATAAAAAGGCGATGATAAACCTTGAAAAACAATTAAGAGGTACTGGTGTGTGCGTAGCACCACGCTGGTATCAATTCACTGACGATTTAGGCATTTGGGTTGCTCTGTTTTCTTTTCACTTTTTGATTTTAATTGCGATGTTTCACTTACTGATTAATACAATAACAAAATAATTATGGCTAACAATATAGTTGAAATAGCGGATGATTCGATTCATAAAGAATCTTACTTCGGAGGATTAAAGAAAAAAATAAAACGAAATATCTATCGTTGGCATAGAATTATCGGCTTGGTCACGATGATTCCAGTAATTTTTTGGTGTATTTCAGGAATGATGCACCCTTTTATGTCGCATTGGTTTAAGGTAAAATTGGCACATGAATTTGTAAAACCAGAAGCCGTAAACCAAGCACAAATAAAATTGTCTTTGCAAGAAGTACTCACCAAAAATGAGATTACAGAATTTAAAAATTTCCGTATTGTTAGTTTCAACAATCAGACGTACTACCAAGTAAAAAGGCTAAGTAATCGCCTAGCGTATTTCAATGCTACTAATGCAGAAATGCTTAAAGATGGCGATAAAAAGTACGCTGAATTTTTGGCTCGCTATTTTATTGAAGACCAAACAGCCAAGATTATTAGTATTGAAGAAATCACAGATTTTGATGATGAATATGCTTATGTCAATCGGCTGTTACCTGTTTGGAAAGTATCATTCGACCGTGCCGATGGCATGGACATTTATGTAGAAACAGAGCAAACTCGTTTGGCAAACTTCAACGAAAACCGTAGAAAAGCCTTTTTATGGGTCTTCAGAACGTTTCATAATTGGGATTTCTTGATGAAAATCACTAATAATACACTCAGGATTTCGATAATGATAGGATTTTTATCAATCATCATTATTTCGATGTTGAGTGGTTTGGTGATTTATGGGTTTATGTGGGGCAAATTCAAAAAGCCACGTAATGCCAACGATAAAGTAGGAATCTTGAGGAAATACCACCGACAAATAGGCCTTTGGGTAGCTTTTGTCACTTTCACTTTTGCTTTTTCGGGTGCTTACCACGCTACCAAAAAACTCACTCCCGACGAACGCATTAAGTACTTCTATCAACCAGCCATCAAAACTACGGATTTACAAACGGCTACTTTGGCTTTACCACTAGACTGGACAAAGGTTGCGAACCTTTCTTTAGCCAAAATTGATGACAAACTGTATTATCAAGTATTTACAAAGTCGGAAGAAAAGGGAGCTTGGAAAAAAGAGCAACAAGATAAAGCCGAGAAAATGGGTGAAAGTAAAAAACTTGATGCTAAACCCAATGTAGCTTATTACGATGTACAAACAGCTAGCCTATTGCCAGATGGAATCATGCTTCATGCCAAAGCGTTGGTAGGGCATTTTATTGAGCAAGGTAAATCTGGTGGCGACCCAGCCTGTTGTGATTTAACCGCAAGTACAGATGAAGGCGATGACGAAGCATTACCCGCCATAGCTTCAACAGGATTTTTAACCAAATTCGACAAAGAGTACGGTTTTGTAAACAAGCGTTTGCCAGTAGTAAAATTAGCATTGGTGACGGACAATCATTTAACCTATTATGTTGAACCAGCTACTAGTCGTTTAGCCGCTAAAGTTATTGATTCAGACCGACGAGAAGGGCTTTCGTTTGGGGTTTTACACAAATTCTTGTTTATGGATTGGGCAGGAAAAGACATCCGTGACATCGTTACTATCCTTTCAGCATTAGGTGTTTTGGTAGTGAGTTTGTTTGGCTTTGCTTTGTTTTTAAAGGTGAAGTAGGAAACAGAAATAGTCGTAGAATATAACAAAATGTTCTACGACTATTAGTAATATACTAAACTTAATAAATTAAATACCTGACTTTTAGTATCCCATCAATTTTCCCATAACTTTCAAAATCTGCATTTATTTTATAGGTTATCCAAAATGCTTTGTCAAACATTTCGGGAATGATTTTACGTTGGGGTACTTCTTTTATTTCTAAAATTTCAATGCTTTTCTTTTTAGAACTTACGAGAGGAAGATAAAAACTCACGGCCCAATCGTCACTATTTTGAATACCAAGCTTAAATTTTGATTTAATTTGTTCATATTTCATTTCATTAGTCTTCAGACTATCCGTTCTAACTTTAAAATTTATTATTTCAATGGAATTGGTATCACGATAAAATGTGTTTTTTAATAAAAGGTATCTATTCGCTCCTGCAATATCCATATACTCCGTAACTGTTTGGTGATCAAAACTTTCTGAAACATCAATTTGTTTGCCTAGCCATTCACCCTTAAAATACCCTAATTCTCTATTTGGTGTATTTTTTATGTCTATTTCTACTGCTTTGTGATCAAAAAAAGCACCATTTGCACTCAACTGGATAGTATATTTACCATTCATGTCAAATATAAATGTAGGATTTTCCACTTTTGTGTTATATCCCCAATTCCCTACACTTGTACCAATCTCAAGAGAAGAATAATTTTTTGATAAATTTTTCATTTTTACAACGCCATCATCTAATAATTCAATAGAGAAATCGGCTATGGGGGTTTTTTGTGTTACATAATTTATTACAATTTGCTTACTAACTGTTTTTGATTTTCCATTTTTATCATACCCAGTTAAAGTAATAGTATAATTCCCATCCTTTTTATAATAATGTTTCCCATCCCAATTTATAATTACTCCTAAAGATAAATTATGAAGCGTTGTATCAGCTATTATTTTTGTGCCATCTCCATAATCTAAATCATACTTAACAGCGTTATGTAGTCTGTTTAAGACATTAACATAATTGTATTCATGTATAATTTCGATATCTACCACTAATTCAGGGGTATTAAATATATCTTTTTCTTTACAAGAGAAAAGTAGTAATATAGAATATAAATAGAATAAATATTTCATATTAGAAAGAGATTGGGCTTTAGAGAAAATAGTTGTAATTGAACATATCTGTTAAAAGGAACACTTTCAGCTTGCTTTAAGAGAAGATATTTTAAGGTAAAAACTAGTTTTCAAATTAGTCAAGAGGATAGTGTTTTTTATGTTTAAACAAACATATCAAAATAGCAGAAGAATAACTATAAATGATGATTAGTTTATCTCTTATTATTTATCAAACGGTAGCTTATTGGTAAATATAGAAGCTATGAATCTTATGTATTATATTTGTAACATAATTCAAAAGTTATCAATTTTTGAAAATCGTTTAATCAATGCTTACTTTCAACATAGATATACAAAAGCTAACAAGACAACAAATAGGCAAGCTGAAAAGCTGGTTGGCTTTGGCTATTGTAGCGGTATTGGTGGGACAAAGTGTAGTAGGTTATTTGTTGGTAGTTTCATTAAAAGATGAAAACACTTTTAGTCAAGAAATGTCCAAGACTGAATCTAAAGTCAAGCAGTTGCATCAAGAAACGAAACAAAAATTACTTGCTTTAATCGATTTCGACCAATCGTCTGACAAACAAAACAGAGGAACAAACAGTGTCCTTAATCTTACGCCATTCAACTTATTCTGTGAAGACTCATCCATTAAATTACCCATTCACTATTCATTTCCGTTTTTACAAAAAAGAAATTATATTTATCTAAACCTGTACTACTTTAATCTTTACCTCAAGATTCCTCATCCCCCACAAACTACCTCTTTTTCTGCTGTTTTTATGGGCTAGCATTCTTTCTATGAGCATGTAATTGATGTGCTTTACCTATGAATTTTCTTAGGATGAAATCACATGCCCAAATAATATTAAGGTTTAACAAAACGCAATCATTAGGCTATTCTTTCAAAAGAATAGTCCAATAGACATTGCTCTAAAAATTATAGAAATGGATTTTCCGATTTTTCACCTTGATTTTATGGGTGACCGATTGCTCATTGCCATTATCGCAGTGATCCATGTGTTGATCAACCATGGTTTAGCAGTTGGTTTTATACCATTAGTTACTTTACTCGAATACTTAGGCTTTAGGAAAGCCCCAAAAAATGAGGTTGTCAATGTAGAGTGGGATAATTTAGCCCGACGATTAATGACGATTGCCTTTATTATAACAACTACTATTGGAGCAATGACAGGTGTAGGCATTTGGCTTTCGGCTTCTTTAGTTAACCCTGCTTCCATTGGAAGTTTGATTAGGGTATTTTATGGAGCTTGGTTTGTAGAATGGCTGACTTTTGTAACAGAAGTGGTACTGATAATGATATATTATCTTTCTTGGAAGAAGTCAAACACAAGTATAGAAGCTAAATCTAAACACATCATGTTTGGGGTGAAGCTCTCAATTGCTTCTTGGATTACAATGGCAATTATCGTATCAATCCTAGGCTTTATGATGGATACAGGAAGTTGGGTAGCCAATAAAACTTTTGTATCAGGTTTTACCAACCCTATTTATTTACCTCAACTGATGTTCCGTACACCTCTGGCGGCGTTAATGGCGGGTTCTATTGCACTTTTTCTCACAATGTTTCTTACTCCAAATGGTTCCGAAATTCGGCGAAAAGCTTCAAGAGTTATTGCGCTGTGGATGCTACTGGCAACGCCTTTCTGTGCTACTGCGGCCTTTTTATATCATAGTAAAATACCAACATTAATGATTGGAAATTTACCTGTAGCAGTAGGAACGATGGACTTCCAATCTTGGTACGACTTATTAGTGTATTTTATTTTCGGAGCATTATTTTCTGTATTAGTCGTGGCTGGAATTACCTTCTTTCGACCTAAAATCAAGATTCCTAAATTGTTGTACATTATTCCTGTTTTAGGAATGTTGGGTTTTGCAGGGATTTTTGAACGTATTCGCGAATTCATCCGTAAGCCTTATGTAATTGGGAATTATATGTATTCCAATACCCTTCGGAAAGATGAATATCCATTATTCAAAAGAGACGGTTTACTAAAATATGCTACCTATTCTCCAGTACATGAAGTAACCGAAGATAATAAATTGCTTGCTGGTGAACAAGTGTTCTTATTGGCTTGTAGTCGTTGCCACACTACCAATGGAATTAACTCTGTCATCGAAAAGTTTGAAGATATGTACAGCTTGAAAGAAGGTGAAAAACTGAAGCCAGAAATGATGAAAGCCTATATTTCACATATAGAAAATGCTCGATATTTCATGCCACCTTTCCCCGGAAATGAGCAAGAATTGGATGCCCTTATTATGTACATCAAGAGTATTCAAGAAAATCGAGTACCCCTAGAAGGTGTACAAGAAAAAGGGCTTCAATTAACTGAAAAATAATATTTAATCCATTCTAAGAGAAATTTTACGATTGTAACCACTATTCTTTCGGAAGGATTTCTCTTTGTCCAAAAGCTTATTGGACTTAAATTTTGACATAATGATTTTACAACATATTTTTTTGCAAATACTATTGCAAACACCCATTCCACACGATATTCCACTGCCTTTGCCTTTACCGCATTCGGTATTGGTGATAGCATTAATATTCTCCTTTTTATTACATATCATTTTTATTAATCTGATGTTAGGAGGTTCCATATTAACGCTTTGGAGTGAAATAAAGGGTTTGAAAAATCCTGAGTACGATAAGTTGGCTTACGAATTAGCTCAAACAATCACCGTCAATAAAAGTATGGCTGTGGTATTGGGCGTTGCTCCATTACTCACTATCAATACACTTTATACGCTGTATTTTTATTCGGCAAACGCTCTTACGGGTTTGTTTTGGATAGCCATTATTCCACTAACTACGTTGGCGTTTTTACTTACTTATGCACATAAATATTCATGGAATGTACTAAAAGATAACAAAGCCCTTCATATTTCTATGATAGCGGCCTCAGTAGTTATCTTTTTATTTATTCCTTTTATCTTTTTGACGAACATCAATTTGATGCTTTTCCCAGAAAAATGGAATACTATTTCTGGCTTTTTTGAAGCCTTGGCTCTTCCGAATGTTTTTCCAAGATATTTACATTTCATATTTGCTTCATTAGGTGTTACAGGGCTATTTATTTTCTGGTATTTCGGTAGAACGAGTTTTGCTTTTGAAGAAAAATTCCAAAGCTTGAGCCTTTATGAAATTCGTAAAAAAGCCTATTCTCTTACTTTTTCGGCTTCAGTAGCTCAGTTTCTTATCGGCCCAATTGTATTACTTACGCTACCCACTAAGGGAATAAGTTGGCAATTGATTCTAACTATTTCAACAGGTGCAGCCTTTGCTATTCCAGCTTTATTCTGGATTTGGAAAGCCATTACTGGGCAACCAGAAAAAATAGCGAAAGATTTCTGGAAAGTGACTCTTTTGTTGACAACCACGGTGGTTTTTATGGGTTCTGGTAGGCATTTGTATAGAGCTACGGCTTTAGAGCCTCATCAAAAATTAGTAGCCAAAGAAACTGCTAAGTATCAGAAAGAAGTACAGCAAGCTATTAAAGATGCCAATGACCCAAGCAAAAAGCCTGTAGTTGCCGATGCTGGGGAAGCTATTTTTACCGCAAAATGTAGTGCTTGTCATGCCCTAGATACCAAAATAGTTGGCCCGCCTGTGAAAGAAATGGTGACGATTTATGAAAAAGACGAAAAAGGTTTGCACGATTGGATTCGTAAACCAGGCAAAAAACGACCTGATTATCCACAAATGCCAGCATTAGGTTTGTCTGAGCAAGAAATCAAAGACGTAGCAACTTATATCCTCAAACAAAAATAAGTATGAAAATCCTATTGTTAAGCATTGGAATAGCCATCATCGGTTTAGCCTGTATTGGTGTTACCGCACGAATTCTGTTGGAAGTAACGATTCTCAAGAAAAATGGGATAATCCTTTTCCCTAATATCCGAAGAAATAAAAATGGCTAAAAAGAAAAAAAAACTCCCCGACTGGAAAAGAACAGTCGGGGCAATTATTCTGCTTATCATGTTAATAGTATCCATGCTGACAGTATTATTTCTAAGCAAATAACAAATATCATTTTGATATTTTCGTTTCAGTATTAGTATTAGGAAAAATACAAGAGTAACTTTGTAATATGTTAAAACAGTTCACAATATATTTTCTATTAATCATACTAAATATGCCCATATTTAACCGTATGGGGATTGTGATGTATTATCAAGCCAATAAGGCGTATATTGCTAAAGTACTTTGTGTTAATAAAAACAGACCTTCTTTGCATTGCGATGGTAAATGTTATTTAGCCAAAAAGCTAAAAGCAGCTGAAGAAAAAGAACAAAAGCAAACTACAGAAAAGCTAGAGAAAATGCCTGAAATTCAGCTATTTTGTTCTTCTAATTATTTTATATTTAATGATTTCAGTTTTGTTGATTTTCTTCAATGTTTACCTAAATTCAATTTTTTAGCGAATCCGCTAGCAGGAATGCTTAATGGCATTTTTCGCCCCCCTCAATCATAATATCTTCAATTTCTTGTGCCTTGAATGTTTGTAGCGTTTTATACTTTCCGCTATCTTCTATTTATGGCTAACCAAATATGTACGCATACAATGAGTATAGGCTGATGACATCCTATAAATCGTTTGTGTATTCGTATAAAAATAATATTTCTTATTAATCAAAATATTAAATAGGCTACGATACAGCCTATGTTAAAACATGCTATATGAAAACTAATAAATTACTTTCAATACTTTTTTTCTTGGGTTTTATTATACTGATAGCCTCTTGTAAAAAAGACGATGATGAAATCAATCCCAATGACAAAAACTCAATTACGTTATCTTTTGATAATAAGGTTGGTGACAAGGCCTTAGTTTTAACAACGGGTGCTTATATCAATAATGTTAGTGAAGACTTTACCGTAACTACGTTGAATTACTTTATTTCCAACGTTTCATTTAAGAAAGAAGATGGTACTGTAGTAAAATTCCCGAATAATTATTTCTTAATAAAGCAGTCTGACGCTAATAGTCTGGAAGCAACATTGAAAGATGTTCCTGCTGGTAATTACACAGAAGTATCTTTTATGGTTGGTGTAGATAGTACTAGAAGTGTATCCGACCTTAGCCAAAGAACGGGAGTACTGGACCCAGCATCTTATGGAGATGACGGTATGTATTGGGCTTGGAATTCTGGTTATATATTCTTCAAATTTGAAGGGACATCTTCTGTCGTACCTACTAATGCTACAGGGAAAAGACCGTTTCAACTACATGTAGGTGGCTTTGGTGGAATGACCTCTAAGACCGCTAATAACCTTCGAACTATTACTTTGCCTCTTACTAATGCTGCTACTGTTCGCGGTAATATTGCTCCAGAAGTACATTTGTTTGTAGATGTTTTAAAGATATTTAATGGTACCGCTCAATTAAAACTAGCTGAGACAAACATGGTACATAGTATCACAACGGCTACTCCTATTGCCGAGAACTACAAGAAGATGTTTAGTGTAGACCATGTTCATAATGATGCTAATTAATAAAAAACGCTCTTCTACTCTTCATATTTATTGAAGAGTAGAAGAATAAATAAATTAGATATGAAGAATCTATTCTTAGCTACCTTTTTAATTGTCTTATTGGTGATAGATTTATCCTGTTCAAAAACACCAGATGTTGTAATAGAGCCTGATAAACTTTTTTACCAACCTAGCAATTTTCAAAGTCCTGTATATAAAATACAAAGTAATCCAGTTACTAAAGAGGGCTTTGAATTAGGGAAAAGCCTGTTTTATGACGGACTCCTTTCAAGAGATGGAACTATTTCGTGTGGTGAATGCCACCGTCAAGACTTTGGGTTTACGCATCATTTGCATGATTTAAGTCATGGAATTGATAATCAGATTGGATTAAGAAATTCATCATCATTACAGAACCTAGCATGGGAAAAGACTTTTGGTTGGGATGGGGGAGTATTTGATTTAGACCTTTTTGCAATTTCGCCTATAGAGAATCCTGTTGAAATGGACGAGAAAACTAGCAATGTATTAGAGAAACTCAGAAAGTCGGATAAATATCCAAACATGTTTAAAAATGCTTTTGGAACTACTGAAATCACTTCTGAACGATTCTTGAAAGCATTGTCTCAATTTTTATTGTCTTTGATTTCGGCTAATTCTAAGTATGATAAATACATGAGAAAAGAAGCAGGGGTAGTATTTAGCGATTCAGAATTGGCAGGAATGGAATTGTTCAAACAAAAATGCTCCTCGTGTCATGCTGGCGAATTATTCAGTGATGGTAGTTATAGAAATAATGGATTACCTCCTACAGAACGCCAACAAGTAGTATATAGAATAGTAGATGGTGTTAAAAAAGCGTTTATCGAGCCTGTGATTGATGATGGAAGAATGCGAGTGACGGAATTGCAAGAAGACAAAAATAAGTTTAAAGTACCAAGTCTTAGAAATGTAGAAGCCACTAAGCCCTATATGCATGATGGACGTTTTCAGACATTAGATGAAGTACTCAATCATTATACAAATACGGTAACTGCTACCCAAAATATAGACCCAATTCTCAATCAAAATGGTAAACTAGGTATTGCATTAACAGCTACAGAGAAAGCACAAATTATTGCATTTCTAAGAACACTTACCGACAGAGAATTTCTGACGGATAAAAGGTTTACTCCTTAATCAACATATAATATCATGACGAAAGCTTTTCAGATTTTTATACTATCATTTTTTATAATGCTTACCAACCCAACTTCCATGTTAGCCTGCGAAGTCTGTGGATGTGGAAATGGGGGCTCATTTTTCGGTATTTTACCACAGTCTCATAAAGGTTTTATTGGCTTACGGTATGGATATAAAAGCTATGATTCACATTTAAGTAGTGTAAATCTAAAAGCCCAAGAAGATTTCTGGAAAACAGAACTTTGGGCTAGGGTTTATCCATTCAAAAAAGTACAAGTACTGGCTTTTGTTCCTTACTTAATCAATCAACAAACGATTCAGAAAACTAGTAAACAAGTTCATTTGAATGGATTAGGAGACATTACAATCTTGGCAAATTATTATGTTGTCAATACCGTGAACGACACTGTGAATCGTCGTTTCAATCATAATTTATTAATTGGTGGTGGCACAAAACTACCAACAGGGAAATATAAGTATGATTTGCTGAGTGATACAGAGGTGGCTAATGCCAATTTTCAATTAGGAACTGGAAGTGTAGATTTTCTACTTAATTTAGTCTATACAATGCGTCATAAAAATTGGGGATTGAATTATGATTTTTCTTATAAAATCAATACTCAAAATAGCGATAATTACCAGTTTGGTAATAGACTTAATACTAATCTAGCTTTACTTTACTTCCAAAAATTTGATACTGGATTTACCCTTATTCCAAATGCTGGACTTGCTTTTGAGCAAGCTGCTTTAGATACAAAGAACAGAATTGTCAATACACAAACAGGCGGTTATGCTACTTTTGGCACAGTAGGAGTAGAGTCTTATTACAAAAGCTTTTCAATGGGAATAAACTATCAGGAACCAATTATACAAGATTTATCTGGAGGAGAACTAAGAGCCAATGCAAGATTAAACGTACATTTTACGATATTGATATAATGCTAAAGCTTCGTATAGATTTTGGAGTAGTAAATACGCATTTTTAAGATAAAGCATATTTAACAATAGCCTGAACATGAATTTTTGTAGTATCAAATACTGGTACTACAAAATCTTGTTGACTCAATATCATGGGGATTTCAGTACAGCCCAATATTATTGCTTCTGCTCCCATTGCGATTAAATCGTTGGCAATGGTAATATAATTTTGCTTTGTTATTGGGTTTATGATACCTCTTCCCAATTCCTCCTTTAAGGTAAGTTGAATATAGTCTCTGGTTTCTTGTAGGTTAGGCACTAATACTTCTAGTCCGTTTTGTGCTAATTTATTACGGTAAAAATCCATTTCCATAGTAAACTTTGTACCTAACAATCCAACTTTATTGATGCCTTGTTGTTTTATTTCATTTGCCGTTTCGGTGCCAATATGGATGATTGGTAAGGCTATTTGCGTTGCAAGTTCATCGGCAAATAAATGAGCTGTGTTAGCACATAGAACAATTGCATCGACTCCGCTTCTTTTTAAACTTTCGCAAGCATTTAGGAAAAGCTCGAACGAATGCTCCCAAGTCTTCTCTTGAACATCTCCAAAATTCAATGAATAAATAATACACTCAGCAAAATTAAGTCCGCCTAGTTTTTCATTAATACCTTCGTTTAAAAACTTGTAATAGTCCATCGTCGATACCCAACTTATTCCGCCTATCAGTCCAATTTTTTTCATGTTACTATTGTTTTAAAAAAGATTGTTGTTTGCGTTGATGACAATCTTTTACAAAAATAATAAAGGCTTTACATTAATTACCGATTAAAATAAACTTGAAATAAATGGGTTAATGCTGGTGAGTTTTTTGCCATTTATTTTAGATATTGTATTAAAAGTATTATTGCAGGTTTAAAAAAAAGATTGATAGTAGAAAACCGTTATTATATTGGAAAATCCTTATAATGAATCTTTACATTATTTACACTCAGCGCCAATACTTATGCTAACACATTAAAAATTTCATCAAATATTCTATGAAATACAGACCTAAAAATAAGTATGTCTTTGGCGTATTGATGGCCATTTTAGTATTGACGGTTAATCAATTATTTATTCAGTATTGGTTAAATCAAAAGAGTGAAGAGTCAAGAATGATTAATCTGTCGGGTAGACAACGGATGCTAAGTCAAAAAATAAATCTTGAGTATTTTCAAATGTTAAATCAAGAATTAAGCTATAATGAACTGATAGAAACATTTAAAAATTGGCAAGCAGTTCATTTTGCCTTATTGAATGGAAATAAAGCATTATCGGTACATCCAGTTGCCAATGGCGATGCCAGAAAAATATTAGTCGGGCTTTCTAAAAATATTGAATATATCCATCAGATTTTAAATGAAAAACCTACGATAGACTTGAATATTATTCAAAAAATCAATAAAAATCAGGCTGATTTTTTGATAAAAATGGATGATGTAGTAAAAAAAATGGAAGATGAGTCAGATAAAAAATTGAGGTTTATTGTCATCATCGAAATTATTTTAGCCATCCTTTCTATTTTTATTATTGCTGCCGAAGTAATTTATGTTTATCAACCTATCGAAAAACAATTGCTCAAAACAATTGATGAACTTGAAAGTTCTGAAAGTAAATTATTAGCCATTTTAGATAGCTCGACAGATATTAATATTTTTATTAGCCCAGACCTCAAGGTCCTTAATTTTAATAAATCAGCAGAAGAAAATGTGTTACTCCTGCATCAAAAACAACTAAAAGTTGGCGAAGATTTCACTCCTTTCATTACCACAAGTACTTACGAATCCTTTCATGAGGCTTTTGGAGAAGCCTTACATGGTGAAATTACTATCACCGAAACAGAGTTGACATTTAATGGGGAAAAGATTTGGTTTAAAATCAGGTTCTTTCCTGTATATGATTCTCATTTAAAAATCATTGGTGTCACCTTTAATGCTACCAGCATAGACGAAAGAAAAAAAGCAGAAATCAAGGTGAATGAGCAATTGAACATCCTGAAAGAAATCGCTTGGCAGCAATCTCATTTAGTTAGAAGTCCGCTCGTGAATATTTTGGGTATTTCAACATTACTAACAGATAAAGAATACCAAATAACTGATGAAGAGCAACAACTTTTTTTAACTCAATTAGGTGACGAAGCCAATCGCTTAGACATTATCATCAAAGACATCGTTCATAAAACATATTATGTTTATCATGAATGACACATCTTTGTAATGATTGAAAAAATGAAGCTGTTTAAACTTTCCGTTTCTAAGGTGAAAGCTATTCTAAAAGACTTAGTTTAACCCGAAAGGGAAAGTTTAAACAGCTTCAATATTTAAAAAAAAATAAACTTCTTTTCCAACCTTCTCTTTTGAATTACCGTCTATAGATAAAATACTGCAACTTCATCAAAAAAAATGATGATGGAAGTAGAAGTGTTTTTATTTTTGTCGGATTACAATAATGTTTATCCTCTTAATCTTATCATTCAAATTATCATGAAAAAGTATTCTTTTTTATCAGTGGCGATGCTTGCATCTGCCTTAATTTTTAGTTCCTGTAAGCAAGATGAGTTAGAAATTGTCTCAAGACCAGACGACAGCACTAAGCCTACTGTTCCAAACTCAACTACTCCTTCAGATAGCCTTTTCTCAGTAAATATCAATGCTAGAATGGAAGTTGGTTCTGTCATTTATGACACTACAGCCGCCAACATTATTATTACCTCATGGGATAAAAACAATGTAGCCCATGAAAAAGAAGTAGAAATAGGAGCAGGAAAAAGTAAAGTGTATTTAGCGAAAGCCCATCAAAAATTCAGATTCAAATTTTTGAAATGGAGTGTTAGTAATGAATTGACTTTTACTAAAGAGCAACTCAAAGAAGGAGATGTAATTAGTTTTGGAGGCAAAACTACCCAAAAGCAATTAAATTCTGAAGAGGCCACTATAGAAGTAGGTGGCGTAGTGAAACCTTATTCAAAAACGAATTATTCGTATTATGCATCAGGCTTATTGAAACAAATCGACTATTATCTCGCTGATGCTTCAACATCTGTTTTAGTAATGACATACAAAACCGTTTATACTTATGATGATAAAGGCTTATTGACTAAAGTAGAATATTTTGAAGCTGATAATAAAGCGTTTGGCTCGTCAATATTGACTTATAATGCCAATGGCAAGGTTGCTACCATCAATGAAAAGAAATACGACCAAACGGTGATTGCTAATTTCAAATACAACCTATCAAATGGTGTTGAAAATATAACAGCTGAATATGCTTTTGATAATGGTGCTAAAATGAGCTATGCGATAAAGTATAAAAACGGAAACATCGTTGAGGATATCGCCAACGGTAGTACTGGCGGTAGCGAAAGTGGAAAATATGAGTATGATTCAAATATTAACCCTTATGCTCAAATGAATTTGTATAGCTTGTTTTTGACAAACCTTTCAAAGAATAATAACATCAAATTAGACAAAGCATTTTCGGGTAGTATTCCTTCAAATATTCCCTATAAGTTTGAATACAAATACGATGCCAATGGATATCCGACTGAATTTGAAAAAAGCTTCAAAACATACACAAGCAATAATCATTTGTTCAAAATAAAAACGGTGTATAAATACTAATCGTAAGAACCATTTAAGAAGCCTTCGTGATAAACGAGGGCTTCTTTGTTTGTAGCCTATTGAGTATTGAAATCCCTACAAAACTGAATTTAAGCCCCACAGGATACAATCTTAGCGAAAACTCTTTGAGCGACTGAAATTTATCAGGCATAATTTGTAACTTCAATTTTCATCAAATACTAAAATCAAATTTTCATCCATATGAAAAAAATTACTTTTATCGTATTAATACTTCTCGGTTTTCAAGTTTCGGCTCAGAAGATTGTTCAGCGCGACCCCATGATTGAACAATTGGTTTCAGAAGTAAATGCTGATAGCCTAAAAGCCCATATCAATAAGTTGGTAAGCTTTGGTACACGCCATACGCTAAGTACTACTACCGAACCTAAAAGGGGGATTGGTGCTGCCAGAAATTGGGTGTTAAGTCGTTTTCAAGAATTTGCTAAGCAATCTGAAGGTAGAATGACAGCCAAAATAGACTCATGGGTGTTGAAACCAGATGGAAAACGAGTGGATAAAGACCAAGACATGGGCAATGTAATGGGAATATTAAAAGGAACTGACCCGAATGATGACCGTATTTTCTTAGTTTCTGGGCATATCGATAGTAGAGTAACCAATGTAATGAACCGTGAATCTGATGCACCTGGGGCAAATGATGATGGTTCAGGAACAGCGACAGTAATAGAATTAGCAAGGGTGATGTCTAAAGCTAAATTCTCTGCAACGATAATTTTTCTGGTAGTCAGTGGGGAAGAACAAGGGCTTTTAGGAGCGGACTATTTATCACAAAAAGCCTTTGATGAAAAATGGAATATTGAAGGCATTATGAACAATGATATTGTAGGGTCAAACAACAGTAGCGATACCAGAATTATTGATAATACTCGTGTGAGGATTTTTAGCGAAGGATTACCTGCTTTTGAGATAGATAAAAAAGCAACAAGCATCCGTAACTTGGGGCAAGAAAACGATGGAAAGGCTCGTCAGTTGGCCCGTTATGCCAAAGAAATCGGCGAACGTTATGTTGATAATTTAGAGGTAGTAATGGTATATCGTAATGATAGATTTTTGCGCGGAGGCGACCATACTCCATTTGTTAACCGTGGTTTCCCTGCGGTAAGAGTAACAGAGATGAACGAGAATTATGAACATCAGCATCAAGATTTAAGAACAGAAAAGGGTATTCAATATGGAGATTACCCTGAGTTCATGGATTTTGAATACCTTAGAAAAAACACAGCGATGAATTTGGCTACCCTATCGAATTTAGCTAAAGCACCAGCCATGGTTCAGAACTTGACGATAGATACTAAAAACTTGACCAATTCAACGACGCTGTTTTGGCAGACTCCCAAAACAGGAAAAGTAAAAGGTTATTATGTGTTGATTCGGGAAACTTATCAACCTTTCTGGCAAAAGAAAATATTTACTACTAAGAATGGTATTAACTTACCTTATTCTAAAGACCATTATTTCTTTGCTGTACAGGCAGTAGGAGAAGATGGGAACGAAAGCTTACCACTTTTACCGAAAGTGGGCATGTAGGCTTTATTGATTGGTCATCTGACGATTGAAGATGGGTAATTCATTCCTCAAAATCAGATACTGCCTCAAAGTAGCTCGTTTTTGAACTTTTTCAGTACTCCAAAATTATATGGAATAGTTTTTTATTAAACTATAACTATATAAAATAATGGAACTTATGGAAAATCAACAAAAACACAGTACAAAGAAAAATGAGGCTCTTTCAAAAGTTGAAAAAAATGGAGGAGAAACGCCCAATAAAGTAATTGTTGAGGAAGAAGAAAAAACATGGGATGGCCCTCTAGGGGAAGCCGTGCGCCATGCCAATTCCGCTCAGATATATGCTGTGCCTGAGGCTATACCCAGAACTACGACCATAGAAACAGGTAATCAAAAGCCTTTAAGCAATCCTGATGAAGCTAGGCCAAAAACGCAAAAACCAACCGTTATTCAACAACCTGTTGCTAATGATGATGAACAACCAAGTTCTGAAGAACTTCAGAAACAGAGTATTGAACATTCAGAAAAGAATAATGTAAGCGACAAGCGTGGCTATAATGAATTAAAGACTAAAAAAGAATGATTGATTAAGCATACTAATCATGCTAAATAGATAGTGAGCAATCGTTTTATTGCTCACTATTTAATTATTCCATGAAAAAACATTGATTTTTGTGGTAATTATTAAACCTTTCAAAGATTCAATGTAATTTCAAAGGATAATTTTAAAATTTATGCCAATCATTAAACACGCTGATTATCAAGCTCCTTTTTGGCTACCCAATGGTCACTCACAGACTATTTTTCCTTCAGTTTTTCGTAAAATTAAAACTGTAAACTATCTGCGTGAAAGAATTATTACTCCCGACAACGATTTCTTGGATTTAGATTGGGCGAAAGCTCACCTGAAAAATGCTACAACAGACAAGGTTAGTAAAAAACTTGTTGTGTTATCGCATGGTTTAGAAGGCGATTCTAGTAGGCAATACATTACTGGAATGGTACAAATCTTTACACAAAATGGATTTGATTGTTTGGCATGGAATTTCAGAAGCTGCTCAGGCGAGCTAAATAAAACCACAAGATTTTATCATAGTGGAGCTACCGATGACCTTGATTTAGTAATAAAATGTGCTATTCAGAAAGGTTACGAAGAGATTTATTTAATAGGATTTAGTTTGGGAGGAAATCTTACCCTAAAATATTTAGGCGAGCAATCAGAAAAACTGTCTTTAAAAATCAAAAAAGCAGTTACATTTTCTGTACCTTTGCACCTCTCAAGCAGTAGTCAGACAATCGGGTGGCTTTATACCAAACGATTTAATGATTCCTTGAAAAAGAAAATCTTGGAAAAGGCAAAACTTTTTCCAGATCAAATACAAACTTCAAACATCTCGAAAATCAAAACTTTAAAAGATTTCGATGATTGTTACACTTCACAACTACATGGTTTCCAAGACGCAGAAGACTATTACGAGCGTAATAGTTCCTTGTACTTCTTGGACAAAATCCAGATTCCAACATTAATTATTAATGCTCAGAATGACCCTTTTTTATCAAAGGCATGTTTCCCTTTTGAAAAGGCTAATTCTTTAGAACAAGTATTTTTCCAAGCCCCTAAAGAAGGAGGGCATTGTGGATTTTATCAAGATAATTATCAAGGAACCTTATGGTCTGAAAAAAGAGCTTTAGAGTGGATAAGTAATAATTAGATTTAAAACAATCAAGATAAACTGCCCAAAATCGGTAGTTAAAGACAATATGATTACCAAAACAGTCGAACAAAAAATAAATTACGTCATTGATTTTGACAGTACCTTCACAAAAGTAGAAGGATTAGATGAATTAGCTGCAATTGCTTTGACTGGTCATAAAGACCAAGATAAAATTGTAGGAGAAATCAAAGCCATTACTGATAAAGGTATGCTTGGAGAAATCGGTTTTGCTGATTCCCTTAAGGCGAGAATAAACCTTTTGCCTGCAAACAGTGACCACGTGGCTACTTTAATTGAGTTTTTGAAAGGAAAAATCTCTGATTCATTTCTTAGAAATGAAACTTTTATTCGTGAAAACGCTGCTGATATTTATATAGTTTCTTCAGGATTTAAGGATTTTATCGTTCCAGTAGCTACTCAAATAGGTATTTTAGCAGAGAATGTATATGCAAATACCTTCACTTATGATGCTGATGGAAACATTACAGGTTATGATGCTACGAACCTTTTATCGCAAGATAAAGGTAAAGTAAAGTTGTTAGAAGATTTGAAATTAGAAGGAGAGATTTATGCAATCGGAGATGGTTATACAGACTACGAAATGCGTGAAGCTGGTTTTGCCTCTAAATTTTTTGCTTTTACAGAAAACGTAGAACGTCAAAAAGTGACTGATAAAGCGGATGAAGTAGTGGCGTCTTTTGATGAGTTTTTATATATCAACGGCCTTACGCGCTCACAATCTTATCCAAAATCTAAAATCAAAGTACTTTTACTAGAAAACGTACACCCGAAAGCTGTGGAGGCTTTTAAAATTGAAGGGTTTCAAGTAGAATTATTGAAAGGGGCTTTAGATGAAGATGAATTAATCGAGAAAATTAAAGGTGTTTCTATTTTAGGCTTACGTTCTAAAACTAATTTGACAAAAAGAGTCCTAGAACACCCTAATGCGAGTCGTTTGATGACGGTTGGTGCTTTCTGTATTGGAACAAACCAAATCAATTTGGACGAGTGCGAACGCCGTGGTATTGCAGTATTCAATGCTCCCTACTCAAATACTCGTTCAGTAGTAGAAATGGCTATTGGCGAAATGATTATCCTTACGCGTGATTTATTGACAAAATCAAATAAAATGCACGAAGGCGTTTGGGATAAATCTGCTAAAAACTCTTATGAAATCAGAGGTAAAAAATTAGGCTTAGTAGGTTACGGAAGTATCGGTACACAGCTTTCTGTGATTGCAGAAGCAATGGGTATGCAAGTATATTTTTACGATGCCGTAGATAAATTAGCTTTGGGAAATGCTAAAAAATGCAAGACTTTAGAAGAGCTTTTAAATATTTCTGATTTTATTTCGATGCATGTGGATGGACGCAAAACAAATGCGAACATCATCGGCGAGAAAGAATTTGAAATGATGAAAGATAATGTAATTTTCATCAACCTTTCTCGTGGACACGTTGTTGAAATACCTGCTTTAGTAAATGCCTTGAAATCTGGAAAAGTTTGGGGTGCAGCAGTTGACGTTTTCCCTTATGAACCAAAAACTAACGACGAAGCATTTGTAAACGAATTGCGTGGTTTGCCAAGAGTAATTCTGACACCACACGTCGGAGGGTCAACTGAAGAAGCACAAGCTAACATCGGTGAGTTTGTACCAAGTAAGTTATTGCAATTTATGAATAACGGGAGTACATATGGTTCAGTAAACTTCCCAGAGTTACAATTGCCAGCGTTAGAAAATGCACACCGTTTGTTACATATTCACCAGAATGTACCAGGTATTTTGGCGAAAATTAACAATATTTTTGCTAAATACAATGTCAATATACAAGGGCAATATCTGAAGACTACTACCGAAATCGGTTATGTAATTACAGATATTTCAAAAGAATATGCCGACGAAATTGTTGAAGAATTAAAAGGAATTGACAACACGATTAAGTTTAGAATGTTGTATTAAGATGCTCAAAACAGTTTATATTTGTGCCGCGGAAGTGGCACAAATTATTTATACCCATCAATAAAGCATGATTAAGAAAATAACGATTCAAAATTTCTTTAGCTTTGGCTCAGAACAAACAATCGAATTGAATGCTGATACCAATGTTCTTGTAGGAATTAACGGAACAGGAAAATCAAATTTCATTAAGGCGATACGTTTGTTGAAGGCAAGTCTTAACGATGATTTTGAAAAACTATTTTCGCAAAAATGGGGTGGGTTTTCAGGAGTAGCTAACTTTATTAATCCTGATGCTACTGAGATTAAAATAAGTACTATTTTAAATAAAGAAGTTCTTGATAAATTTACCGTATATAGTCCGTTAAAAACGGATATACTTTTTCAAGTAAGTATTCAAAAAGTAAACTCTTCTAATTATAAACTTAGTACAACCTATTTTTATGATGAAGAAATATTCTCAGTAGATAATTTAGGTATTGGAGAATTTCCACAAAACGGAATAACACAGATAATTGTACAAACAGTAAGACTTTTTGAAGAAAATATTGCTATTTATGACTATTTCGATACATCCTTTGAAAGCCCTATTCGCCAATTGTCTCCTTATTACTCAGAAGAAAATCTTTTAAGCGACGGCAAAAATCTGACAGCTTTATTGAGTTATTTGAACGGAAATTCAGTAAAAGCTTTTGATAAACTTGTAGAAGAGTTTAAAAAGATAAATCAAAATTTCAGAGAACTCGTTTTTACCACACCAGTAGCTGGAAAAAGCTTACTTTCACTGAAAGAGAAAAATTTAGATAGAGCGATTACTATTGAACATATTTCGGATGGAACTTTGAGATATTTGCTGTTGCTTTCAATCTTTTATAATCCGAAAAGAGGAAGTGTAGTTTGTCTTGATGAACCAGAAATGGGTTTACACCCAGATATGATTAATGGAATTGCCAGAGGCATTAAGTATGCCGCAGAAAACGGTACACAAATGATTGTTGCTACACATTCGCCTTTATTATTAAATGCTTTTGAATTAGAAGATTTGATGATTTTTGAGAAAAATGATGCTAATGAAACAATTGTCAAAAAGGTTTCAGAGGAAGATTTTCCAGATTGGGAAGGAGAGTTTTTAGCTGGTCAGATGTGGTTAAGAGGCAAAATAGGTGGAACACGATGGTAGAAGTAAGCATTTTATTAGAAGGTGGCGTTCATCCTAATAGTAATGCCAGTGCCGATACTTTTGATAATAGTGAAAGACTCCGTGAGAGCTTTCATCAATTATTATCTAAGGGATTAAATAACACAGAAGAGATACGGATTGAAATTGATACAAAAGCTTCCTATACGAGTGTTCTAAAAGCTATTAAATCTGGGAAAGAAGTAAGTTCCAATACTTTAGCTCTTTTGGATTTGGATGGAGATGAAAGTCAAAGAAATAAAAGAATCGTTCAATACGGATTGGAAGAATATAGAGATTTTGTATTTTTTATGATTCAAACAATGGAAAGCTGGATTTTGTCTCAACCTGATGCCATAGAAAAGACGTTTGTTTCTTATGATAAAATAATGGATTTGCCTATTGCTGAAAATGAACTCTTAAAAGGGCTATTGCCACAAAGTATTAGCCAACCAGATAAAGTACTAAATTCACTCTTACTAGAATATTATCAATATGAAAGAGGAGGGAAGATAAAGAAAGTCAAATACGGAAAATTAAAGAATTCCTATCTTTTGATAGAACAACTTGATATTAATGAGTTAAGAAGGCAATTTGCTGATGTCAATAATTTACTGAACAAGATTAACGATTTAACCATAGATGCGTAAAACATACTTTACCCCCGGCCCAGCCGAATTATTCCCTACTGTCGAACAACATTATAAAGATGCCTTTGACCTGCAATTAGGGTCAATTTCACATCGCTCTGCTCAGTTCCGTAGTATTTATCAGCATACAGTTGAACAGTTGCGTATTTTGATGAATATTCCAGAATCAAACGGAATTTTCTTTACAGGTTCAGCTACCGAAATTTGGGAAAGAGTTATTCAAAATACCGTTGAACATGAAAGCTTCCATTTAGTCAATGGTTCGTTTTCAAAGAAGTTTTTCGATTTCTCGAAAGAATTAAATAAGTATGCTCATAAGTATGAAAAACCTTTTGGTGAAGGGTTTGATTATTCGGAAATTACTGTTCCCGAATACGCTGAATTAATCTGTACTACTGCTAACGAAACAGCATCTGGAGTACAAATGCGTCCAGCCGAAATTCATAAATTGAAGCGTGCTAACAAAGATAAATTTTTGGCAGTAGATATGGTTTCTTCAGCGCCTTATCCTGAACTAGATTTTAATATTATTGATACTGCTTTATTTTCTGTACAGAAATCATTCGGAATGCCCGCTGGTTTGGGCTGTTGGATTGTCAACCCTGCTATGCTTGAAAAGGCTAACCGTATGAAAACGCATGAAAATCAAATCGGTACTTATCATAGTTTGCCTTCTCTATTCAAGAATTTTGAGAAATTTGAAACACCTGAAACTCCTAATGTAATGGCGATTTATGTGTTGGGGAAAGTAGCAGAAGATATGAATAAAATTGGTATCGAAACTATCAGAAAAGAGACCGAGAAGAAAGCAAAGCTATTGTATAATTTTGCAGAAAAAGCTGAATCGTTAGAAGTTTTCGTTAAAAATCCTGAGCACCGTTCGCAGACGGTCATCGTAGTAAATGTAAAAGGCAAGTCTGCGGCTGATATTATTAAAGAAGTGCAGGCGGAGGCTAATTTTGTGATAGGTTCTGGTTATGGTGATTTCAAAGCTTCTCAATTAAGAATTGCCAATTTTGCGGCAGTGAATATCGAACAAGTAGAAGCCCTTATTGAAGTCATGAAAACTAAAGTATAGCAAAACGATAAAGTCTTTGAATGCATTCAAAGACTTTATCGTTTTATAGACCTTCCTTTTGAGTATGACATTTTTATAACATATAAATTTTCAATCAAACCCCAAATACTATTATTCAATGGATTCAGTCGCTCAAACTTATACCTTTCGTTGGGGAATTATCGGTTGCGGAAAAATAGCCGAAAAATTTGCTGACGATTTGGTCGCTTATGTTCCTAATGCTACTTTACATGCTGTAGCGTCGCGTGATTTAGCAAAAGCCAAAGATTTTGGTGCAAAATATAACACTCCTCATGCCTTTGGTAGTTATGAAGAAATGCTAAAAAGCGGTTTGATTGATGTAGTTTATATTGCTACGCCTCATGCACAGCATCATGCCAATACTTTACTTTGTTTAGAGGCGGGGATACCTGTTCTATGCGAAAAGGCTTTTGCCATTAATACACAAATGGTACAAGAAATGATTGCTAAATCGCAAGAAAAAAAGCTTTTCTTGATGGAGGCTATCTGGACAAGATTTCATCCAGCGATTAATCAGATTGAAGATATTATTAAAGCGGGTACAATAGGCGAAATCAAACATATTGTAGCTGACTTTGGTTTTTTAGCTAATTATGATGAAAGTGCGCGCTTGTTCAACCCAGCACTGACAGGTGGTTCTTTATACGACATTGGTATTTATCCTTTGTTTATTAGTAAGTTGTTATTGGGTAAGCCCTCGCAGGTAAAAGCAGTCGCTACTTTTGCACCGACTGGTGTAGATATGAATTGCTCAGTTGCCTTGGCTTTTCCGAATGGTGCAACCGCTTCCCTGTTTTCTACGTTGGCTGCTAAAACAGATACTACTTGTACGATATATGGTACAAAAGGTAAGATATTTATTTCGGGTCGTTTTCATGAGACATTTGGTTTCACGTTGGAATTAGCTGACGAAGAACCACAAGTATTCACAACAGAAAGAAATGGCTGGGGATATAGCTATGAAGCTATTGACGTACAACGTTGTTTAACCGAAGGAAGAATCGAAAACGACCGACTTCCTTTACAATTTAGTTTAGAATTGATGGAATTAATGTGCGAAATCAGAAGCCAAATTGGATTAAAATATCCGCAGGAGTCTTAATACTGCTATTCATCACATTTATGTAAAAACCTCCATGAAAAATGCTCATTTTCATGGAGGTTTTTTATTGCTACTAAATAAAATTTAACATGGGATTATTAAGAAATATTTTCGGACCTAGTAAAGAAGAAGTCTGGGTACAATTAGAACAAGAAATAAATGCAAAATTTATCTTAGAAAAAGGATTGTTATCAGATGATTCTAAAGTTGTCTTAGCACATAAAAATTGGACAATCATTTTAGATGTCTTTCATCGTTCAAATGGGAATAGTTCTACTCCCTACACTCGAATGCGTTGTGCTTATGTAAACAAAGATGACTTTAGGTTTACGATTTATCCAGAAGGAATTTTTACAGATATTGCCAAATACTTTGGAATGCAGGATATTGAAATTGAAGATAGAATTTTTGATAATGCTTTTGTATTAAAGAGCAAAAAAACTGAACAAATTAAATCATTATTTGAAGAAGAAAAGATTAAAAATGATTTTTTAGCCTTAGCTGATTTATCGCAGTTTCAAGTTAGTGTTAAAGATGATGAAGGATTTTTTGGACAACATTTCCCTGAAGGGGTAGATGAACTTTATTTAGAAGTGATGGGTATTCTCAAGGATATCGAGCAACTAAAAATCATGTTTAAGCTTTTTGCTGAAATCATGGATAGGCTTTGTGAAATCGGTTCGGCTTATGAAACTCGCCCTGAAATTGAGTTGAAATAAGGATAATATAATTTATCTGACGAGATAGGAGAGACCTTATAAAAAAGTAAAGAGGATAAAATAAAAACAGGGTGCCCAATGAGCACCCTGTTTTTGTTAATGAGTATTCAGAATTACTGAGGATTTTGTACAACAAGGCCATTAGTATTGTTGATTTCATCCTGAGGAATTAAGAACTGCCATCTTTTATCTCCTGCTGGCACATCCATTACGCCATTAGTATATGTAGCACTGTGGTTACCACCATTTCTGTTTAAAGCAGCGTTAGTTCTCTTTAAGTCATAGAAACGGAAACCTTCACCCCAAAGTTCTACCCGACGTTGTACCATGATTTCTTCAATTAAATCTGCACCTGTCTTCGTAGATTTTGTGTATTTAGTATCACGATTTACAGCCAAAGTGTATAAAGCATCCGCAGCTCCAGCATTGTTTCCTTGACGAGCTAATGCTTCTGCTTCAATCAAATACATTTCTGCTGCTCTCATGTATGGTACGTCGCCAATACTTAAGTTTACGTCAGCCACTCTGAATTTCTTAGGGTGGTATTTATAACGTTGGAAAGTTGATGCTGGCAATGGGAAATCTGTAGTATTAGTTCCTGTTGGATCCCAAAGTTTCTTTCTTACGTCTGTTGCTGAAATTTTATCATACAATGCAGAGTACATCACTTTTGGTGTTGATCTAATTGCAGTTGAGCTATAGTTGTTAGACATATAAGCAAAGAACGAATAGAAATAATTCGTTTGGTCGGCTACAATTCTTGATGCCCACATCCATTCAGCATTTGAATAGTTGTTGAAACCACCTAGATAGTCTGTGTTCGACATCAAAGTGAACGATGCTCTTGCATCTTTAGCCATAGCAACTGCCGTAGTATAATCTTGCTGTGTTAAAGCAATACGTGCTTTAATTCCTTTTGCTACATTAACATTAAAATGAGATTTATCTAAACGAGTATAACCTGTAAATAAAGTAATGGCTTCGTCGATATCCTTGTTTATTTGAGTATAAACTTCTGCTACAGTGCTACGTGGTGTTGCAGTAGTACCAGGAGTAAGTACTAAAGGTACACCTAGACC
Organism: Arcicella aquatica; assembly: GCF_034928825.1. Classification (NCBI taxonomy): domain Bacteria; kingdom Pseudomonadati; phylum Bacteroidota; class Cytophagia; order Cytophagales; family Flectobacillaceae; genus Arcicella; species Arcicella aquatica. The sequence goes on from NZ_JAYFUL010000027.1 coordinate 67,967, forward strand.
GCTGTTAGCAGCACCTGCTACGAATCTTTCACCAAATAATTGAACCATTTGGAAATACGCCCATGCTCTGTATGTCAATGCTTCAGCTTTGATAGCTTTTTTATCAGCGTCAGTACCTGAAGCTTTGTCGATATTGGCAATAATCATATTGGCATTACCAATAAGCATATAATAGAAAGTATAGTTATAATAGCAAATAGAGCTGTTGGCAGTTCTATGAGTAATCCACTGATATTCAGACCTCAACCATGTGTTAGAAACGTTTGGAAATACAACGTCTTCACCCAGAATGTCAATATACAACATATTTCCCGACTGCCCACCTTGTGCTTGTACAGAGAAAATCTGTGAATACATTAATCTGTGAATACCGTTTAATGCAGCCCAAGCATTTTTAGTTGTACTAAAAGCATCTACTGTAGCAACTTGGTCTGTAGGGGCTGTTTCAAGATAATTATCTTCACAAGCGGAGAAGGACATCAATGCGATTAGTCCTAATACTCCATTTTTTATAATATTTTTCATCTTTATTTTTTTAAATCAGTTCCTAATTAAAATTTGATTTTTGCTCCTATAGACATTACTCGGTTAAAGTTGTAAGTGTTGTCTACTGTTCCGTTGAAAGAACCAGAAACGTTCATACCTTTTCTAGCAGAGAAAAGTGCTAAGTTTTCGCCAGCGAAATAAATACTAGCTTCTTTTGCACCAATTGCAGCCAATACAGAAGTAGGCAATTTATAGTTTAGGGTAACATTATTTAATTGTAAGTAAGATGCATCTGTTAAATATCTAGTACTTGTACCTGTCAAGTTAGTGATGTTTCCGTTATCAAAACGAGGAACTGAAGTATCGTCCCCAGATTTTTGCCAACGATTTAAAGCATCTATGTGCATTGCTGTTCCGTAAGAACCTCCATGCATTAACGATTGATAAGCACTGTCATATACTTTACCACCTACTTGGAATGTGAATTGTACACCTAACGAGAAGTTTTTATAAGATAAGTTATGTGACATTGAACCATAGAAATCAGGAATTGAAGAATATCCTGTATAACGTTGGTTTGCTTCTGCAAGGACTGTAGTTACAGTATCTGTCCCAATTACTTTACCGTTGGTTGTTAAGATATTTGTTTTATAAAGAGAAACCCCGCTTTCTTTATCCACGCCATAGAACTCACGCATGTAGAAATCATAAATTGAATGTCCTACACTCAAGCCTTTAGAACCATTAATAATCAAAGCTTGGTTTTCAGGCATTTTAGTCACTTGGTTTTTGAAAGTAGTTAAGTTCAATGTTGTTGAGTAACTAAAATCTCCCTTCTTATAAATATTACCAACCAATTGAAGTTCAAAACCTCTGTTGTAAAGATTACCGATGTTTTTGTTAACTGTAAACCCTCCAGAAGTTGTCCCACCATTTGATAACGCTAAAGGCACACTGAAAATTAATCCTGAAGTTTCACGGTTGAAGTATTCAGCACTACCTGATAATTTACCATTGAATAAGCTAAAATCAACACCAAGGTCAAAATTATTTGAAGTTTCCCAAGTAAGGCCTTCATTCGCAATTGAAGCTTGTGTAAACCCGGGTTCTGCATTGTTGTTTCTTCCTAATGTATATAAAGCTTGATATGGATAGTAGTTTTGTGAACCACCGCTATTTAATATACCATCACTTCCAACAACACCATAAGAAGCTCTAACTTTTAATAAGTTAACCCATGAAACATCAAAGAAGCCTTCTTTTTCGATGTTATATGCACCACCTACCGACCAGAAGTTAGCCCATCTTACATCTTTAGCAAAACGAGAGTTTCCATCTCTTCTCAAAGAAGCATTTAAAATATATTTACTGTCGAAATCATAATTAAGACGAGTAAAGAAACTTTCGATACCGTAGTTATCTTCTTGTGAACTTACACCTAATACAGTTGCAAAGTTTGGAAGTTCAGTGATACCATCAACGATAATACCTGCTCTAGAACCAGTTAGGTAATTGTATTTATAAGAATAGTTCTCATGACCACCCAAGACATTTACATGGTGCTTGCCGAAAGCTTTGTCAAATTCTAACAATTGGTTCCAAGTAGAACTTGTAGTACGATAAAGATAATGATATGAACGACCAGCTGGAGCTCCATCACCAACGATAGGGTTATCATAAGTACGGTAATGGTTATCTTGTAAATCAAAGCTTAAATTGGTTGTAGCTTTTAAGCTTGGCAAAATTGTAACTGTAGCAAATGTTCTTGCACCAATAGTACCACGCACTTGGTAACGTTGATTCAACTGATTTTCCCAGATAGCATGACGTCCACTCGCAAATGGTCTTGAGTCTCCCATATCATAGATTTTGTTTCCACTTCCATCTAATGAATATGAACCGTCAGCCCCATGTTTATAAACAGGATAAATAGGAGCAATAAAACGTGAAATATAAAATGGGTTAACAAAGCCTGTACCTCCATCTGCTGCTGCATCAAGATTTGAACGACTATAACTACCATTCAAGTTTAATCCAGTTTTAAGCCATTTAGTAGCTTGTGTATTTACGCTCACACGACCTGTAATTCTTTCAAAATCAGACTTTATTAAATAACCCTCTTCTTTTGTATAACCCAATGATACGAAGTAGTCAGACTTAGCAGTTCCTCCATCATAGTTGATGTTATAGTTACGTCTGCTTTTTCCACCTTGCTGAGCAGCATTACCCCAATTTAAATCATCTGGGTATAATAACTGTGCATTAGGGTTTAATATACCATTTGCATCAACTATCTGATTCTTAGCTACATTGTAGGGGTTGTAACTAAGTAAATCAGCAATACCAGAGTATGTTCTACCACCATAAGAAGTTGTTAAACCAGCAGCAATACTACCTGCATCAGCCATAGGTATTTTTAAAGAACCATATGCTAATGAGTTACGATATACCTCCCACATCAAAGGATAATATTGTTGTGTACTAACAGTTTCGTATTCTGGTAAACCTCTTGAAATGATACCTGCAGAAACATTTGCGCTAAAATTACTACGACCTTCTTTACCTTTTTTGGTAGTAATCATAATTACCCCATTGGCACCTCTTGAACCATAGATAGCAGTTGTTGACGCATCTTTCAACACAGCCATTGTTTCAATATCGTCAGGGTTCAATGTTGCTGTTGAAGCATCAAAAGGAACACCATCAACCACATAAAGTGCAGAGTTAGAAGAAGAGATTGAACCAAAACCTCTTACACGAATTGCTGGAGCAGAACCTGGAGCACCACTGCCCATTGTTGTTTGAACCCCTGGTGCAACACCAATCAATGCATTTAAAGCATTTGCAACAGGTCTTTTTTCAATGTCGCTCGATTTGATTTGAGCTGAAGAACCAACGTGCATCGTTTTGTTAACAGTACCATAACCTACTACTAAAACTTCGTTTAGTAAAGCAGCGTCAGACTCTAAGCTAACATTGATAACATTTCTGCCCTCAATAGCTACTTCTGTTTTTACAAAACCTACCGAACTGATTAAAAGTTTGGCTGAACCGCCTGGAACAGCAATGGTAAACTTACCTTCTTTGTCGGTAACTGTACCTTTTGTAGTTCCTTTTACTAAAATGCTTACGCCCGGGAGAAAAGACCCGTCTTCTTTTGAGGTTACAACTCCTTTGACTCTGATTTCTTGGCTATATACGTAGCCACTAGTCAACAAGAAGATGAACAATACGATGAAACTTCGTAAAGACTTACTCATAGTTTGTCTGTGTTTTAGTTGTTGATAAATTATTTGATAAAACAAAGGACAAACTTATTAATAAATTATTATAAAAAGCAAGTAAAAATATGACAAAAGACAGAAATAAGGGTTGAAATTTCATTTTTTCTTAAAAAAGACATAATCATAGTCTTTTTTAAGCCACATTTTTTTGAATAGTATACGTTTCTAAATTTCTAGGGTGTTTTTAATCAGTAGTTTAATCGCTTTGCAAAATTTATCAAAATGTGTACAAATATTGATAAATTGAAGGAGAATTAGAGGGTATTTTTATGACGTATTCACTATACGTTGTGTTAAAAATAACATCATTTAGCCGTTTTAAATTTTTATTTTTTGGGAAATTTTATAGATATCAAAAGCTACTTTTTGCAAATCTATAAATTGTTCTACAATCAAAAGGGTATCGTCATCTTCTTTAAAATGATGTTTCAAAGACAAAATTTTCATATCAGTATTGATGACATTTTGTTCATTAATTAATATCATCATTGACTCGTGTAGTAGTTTTTCAGAATTCGTAGCAATTTCTTTAAGTTTTTCCATCGCAGGAATATCTCCCGTATGTTCCATTATATACAATGCTAACGTAGCTACGTACGAAGACATCAAATGATTTAACACCGTAAATTTGTGTACTTCTTTGATACTTAGTTGTTTACTTTTAGGTTCTGAAAACATCCTTTGGAAGGCAGACGCTAAATTGGCACTACGAACGTATACTTCTTTGCGAATAATTTTATAAGGAATTTTATCATATCGTTGCCCGAAATAATAGGTAGTTACCTGATGATAATAGGCCAAATTGACTTCAATCATTTCTACTAAAACCGTTTTGAGTTTCTGATGTTCCCAGCTTGGTAAGAACACATGGCTAGCCACATAAGCGATACTTCCGCCAATGATGGTATCATAGACTCTTTCAATGAAAATTGCTCTGCTTCCCATACCTAAGAAATCGTATAGAATCAGGATAAACGGAGTCATGAATAATACACTGACTACATAGTTTTTACGTTGAAAGCTATACGCACCCAACATACAGATTAATAAGATAGCAAAAAGTGCGGAACCATCTTCCACCCAAGCAAGGATACTCATGCCTACAATGGCACCGATAATAGTACCAATCAAACGGTGATAATTTCGTTCTTTAGTTAGGCTAAAAGCTGGTTTCATGATGACCATAATCGTCAGCAAAATCCAGTTGCTATGTAGAAAATTATAGGATTGGGCAATGATAAAGCCAATCAGCATTACGACGGCCACCCTGATAGCATGGCGAAAAATCTCTGATTTTAGTGCGAGATTCTCTTTGAATAAACCAAAGTCATATTCTTCATGAGAGATAAAATAGGCTGATTGGGTCTGACTTTTTGTAAGTTTTCTTGCTTTTCTATCTTTAAAATGCCCATTGATTTTTTTGATTCTGTGATAGATGTTTTCAACATTTACCTCAATGTTCTTTAAAGCTTGCACGCCAGTTTCTTTAAATTCACTGCCGTATTCTCCTCTTTCTAGGGCTTCAATTTCCAGTTTTAAATCTCTGATTTCACGAGGTAATCGAAGTGAAATTTGTGGTTTTATATCAGCTTTTAGCGCATATCCTACCTCCTCTAATTGGTCAGACATGTGTAATAATACTACCTCAAATTGCTTTAAAATACCTATCTCATCAAATTGTTTATGAAGGGTTTGGTAGCTATAAAACGTTGACATGATTTGCTCAAACAAGTCCATTACATCCACAAAGACGATTACTAAAAATCGCCCTTGTTGGGTTGACTCACGAACAATTTCTCGGCTTTTAAAAAGTAAATCACGTACAGCATTTTGCTTTTCGTTTACTAATACTTGGCATTCTAGTAGTTTTTTATAGTTCTCGTCATAATCCATTCTCTCTTTATAAAAACCTGCTTTGATTCTCATAAAATTGGAAACCTCAATTACGCAATCACCCAACGACTGTTGTGCCAATCTATAAGGCATAATTTTATTCAAAGAGATACTCAGGGCAGAATACCACAAGCCACCGCCAGCAATATAAGCTGTATAGAGTAGGATGTCGGTGATAGAACGGATATCACCAATGCCTAAAGTCATGACCAATAAGGCCGCAGTACCGATGGATGCAATACGGTTTCCATATACGTACAACATGGAAAATAGAAAACTAAAGCTCAGGATAATAAAGCCTAGCGCATATACGGAAATATTGGCAAAGCCAGTGAGTAAGGAGACAATAGAAACGACGAGCGTAGTAACCAACATCGCATTGCGACGGTGGGTTATAGGACCAGGGGTATCGGCAATACTGGCACATAAAGCACCTAAGGAAACAGTGATGCCTATTTGTAATAAACCAAACTGAGATAAAATTAAGCTAGGAACCAACGCACCAAAAGTAATCCTGAGGCCGTCACCGAAGTAGGAACTCAAGACAAAATTCTTGATTTCATTGGTTGTTTGTTGTGTTTTTGAGGTCATGTCTTGTTACTTATTAAGTGATTTAGCGAGTGGTAGCTTTTTATTAAAAGAGTCGATTAAATAATGCTAAGGCTCTTATTTTTGTTTTCATGCTACAATCCTAAAGTCTCAAAATCAGTTTTTGTAAAAATAGATAAAATATTCAAGAATCTATCACTAACATTGATACTTGCATTTTGATTATGACATACATTTGATATATTAGACATTTTGAATACTAATTATTTATATTGTCGTGTGTGCGTGCGAACTTTGTACAAAAAGCTATGACAGCCTACGAAAAAGCTCGCAACAACCCACGGCAATTTAAATCTTTGA
>NZ_JAYFUL010000028.1:0-72818 GCF_034928825.1 Arcicella aquatica
TATTGCAGATCAAGAGGCTTTAAGCTATCCTAAAAATACTACAATGCTCTTAGATTTAGGATATGTAGGATATTCTGCGGAGAATTTAACAGTTATTTTACCTCATAAAAAACCATATCGTGATGAATTAACTTTGGAACAAAAACAACAAAATACTAAACATTCTCAAAATCGGGTTTGTAATGAACATACCATGAAAGGTATAAAACGAATGAGAATCGTTAAAGACCTTTTAATACTAAATGTTTTCAATTATGCCGATAGTTTATTTATAAATGCATGTGCTTTACACAACTTTAGAGTCAAAAGCCCTATGAGAGCATACAGTCGGGCAAACTCGCACGTGAGTAAAATCATTTTTAACTAATAGCCTTTATTGATTATCAACATAAATCATATTAGTAAAATTGCGGATAATCATGTATATATCGGCAATCGAGTAATCGCTATCAGTAATACATATCGAGAGAGTTTTCTGGAACTAATTAAAAAAAGAAGTTTATAAGATTTCAGCTATCTAATTAATCCCTCGCTTGGCGTAGTGTTTTTCACTACGTCAATGTGTCATGCCTTCTTAGAAGGCAACGTCTAAGTCCAAACTTGAAAAATTAGAAAATGCGTTTCATTTTTGCAATGTAATATCTGTGTTGTGTGTATTTTATAATATAAGCTTATTCATTTCATTTTGCATTCTTATCTTTAAGTCCAATGAAGTTTCATCGTTTTTTGTTTCTAATATTATGAGTTCATATTCTCCTTTTTTATTTAAGTATTGGATAATGGGTAAAATGTCCATTCTAAGTTTTTTTGACAGTTTTATAAAACCATCATTAAACTCTTCCAAAGAGTAGATACCTATTTGATTTCTTTTGCCAGATGTTCCACCTTCGGGAAATATCAATAAATTAGTGAGTTCTTTATTGGTTAGTATTTTGCGATATTCACTTTTAGTGGTAGGAACAACACTAATTTGATCTTGTAATGCAGATATTTCTTTGCTCTCATAAGGAATGCTAAGTGTTCTAAAACTATTAAAAGTAACATGTTGTTTTATAAGCAAATAGTAAAATAGAGGGAATCCGAGGAAAATGAAAGAATCGTTATTTGGTAAGAAAGAATTTTTTGATGTGCGAAAATCTTCCGGGTATATTTTTGCCAATTTACCTATACCTAGATGATTAGAAATAATTACACATTTTGAAGGGTAAGAGGCCGCATAGTAAGTTATATTAATTGGAAGGATTAACTCAATATTTATTAATAAATCAATAAAAGCACTTTGAACGTACTTATTATCATGCCGATTTATACAATCAGAGAAAAATTCTAATTGAAGTCTACGAACTTCGATTAGTTTATTATTTATAGTACTATCTTGGTAATAACTTTGAAATAGTTTTACTATTTTATCTTCAATATTCATGGTTAAATAACTTTCCCAACTGATATTTTACAATTTTTTCATCATGAATGCTGGTGATATTTTTGCGAATTTCTTTTGATAAAGTTGCAATTTTGCTACAACTTATAAACGAATCTATAACTTTGAGTATGCTAATCATTTCCAAGCAAGTTCGCTCTTTTAAATAATTATTTTTATATAGATAGTTAAATAAATGTTCAAATTCATTAATATACGTATCTGTTTCGTTAACAAAAGAGATATCATGATTACCGGTTTTAACATCAAATAGAGTCTTGCAAAACGCCTCATTTTTACTAATTTTTAAATATTCAGAAGCTAATAAAGAACAATTTTTATTTTTCTTAAATATGAGAGTTGGTGTATTCATAAAAAGATGTAGAAAAATTTTATTCATAAAGTATTGTCTTCGTAATTGATTATAGGGGTCCGATTTTGTATTTGAAATATATTCAATAACGGCCACATAGAACCAAAATATATATACGATATCATACAAGTCTGAGTTGAGAGAATCATAAATTCGACTTTGTACATATAAATCCACATCATAACTTTTGTCTTTATATGACAATTTATTAAATAATATATTTATATTATTGTACTTTACTTTAATTTCATTTATATATTTGGGATTTAAATGTGGTTTATTACATAATATATCAATGTCTGAAAAAGATATTATACTTTCAGGAGTAATTAATAAATGAGGTTCTCCTTGAATCCAAGAACCCGTTAATTCTCCGTCTAAAGACTTAATTTCTTTTATTATTTCATCCTTCAATGTCTCAATTAAAGAATCTCTATTTATTAACTGTTTCGCTATTAATTTCATTGTATATTAATTTATACGGTTTATTATTTTTCTAAGATTTTTGAACTCTTTAATAGTTCTAATACTATTTACTTGGAGAATTTGTGTTCTAACTTCTGTAATCTGTTTCTTGAAAGCTTTAAAGTAGGGTCCCTCAAGCTTATCATCCATGAAGCTAATAACTATAGATTTCAAGTCTTTATCCTTAATCAAATGTAATAACTCAGCGAATCCTTCTGCTTGAGAATTAGTTCCTGATTTTTTTTGCAAAAAACTTGCGACTGTAAATAATCTCACTGATAATGTAGGATTGTGTGTAAATTGAATAACCCCCTCTACAAATAGGCAAACGGCTAGTGATTTTGATACATTACTTGGCTGATTTTTATTTTCCTTTTCTTCATATTTTATATAACACTCTTGTATGTTAGTAATCTCTTTAATAAATGTATCAATTTCGTTATTCGATATGTTATTTCCCTTCTCTTTGAAAATATATTCTATATATAATTCATTAAGTTCAACGACTTGCTTAATAAATGGGAACTCTTTATAGAATTTTTTTGATTCAGATATGCTGTTTAAAGCCATGTCCCTATTTCCTATATAGGTGTAACAAATTGCAATCCTATTATAAATTGACGGAATGAATTTTTGATTTAATTTAAACCTATCAATGGACTGAATTATGTTATTTCCGAAATTTATTGTTTCCTCATTGAGAAAGCCTTGTTGTATATTGATTTTAAATTTTATCACTAATAGCATTAAGGAACAAGCACTTTCCCTAGATTCTTTCTTATTTGCTATTTTACATACGCCACTCGCTTTTTTTAAATAGCCATATTTTTGATAGACGAGTGCTAAATCTATTATTTTTTCAGTTGATAAATCTGAAATTTTTTCATCATTATTAATTATGTCAAGAATTGCCCACTCCGCATTGTTAAAATTCTCTATATACTCTTCTTTAAATAATAAATTATCAGACCATCTAAGAATTATCTCATCATTTTTAATAGCTTGTATCAGATTAGTTAATGGCATTTCTTTATATAGATGGAAATCGTCATTAACCTCAATTCCATAAACTGGAATTAGTCTAATAATTTCCTTTGCTGACTTTTCTAAAAAGACACTCATGTTTTTCTTTCTTTCAATGTCTTTATGTGCGTGTTCTTTGTCTGCTAAACCATATTTACTTATATTTTTATATTCTTTATCAAGTTTACTGTGTAGGTAATCTGTAATAAAGTGTATGCAAAAAAAATTAATGTTACTATTTACTTCTTTTAAGTGCTTAGCAATGTAACCAATTTCATTATCAACAGTTCCAGGCCTGTATTGATTGTACCCTTCAGCCTGACTGTAGGTCTCGCCTATAACTGTTGGTACTGTAAGATGAATTCCTGTTGTTTGAATTTCAGAGTCAAGTAACTTAAAAAAATCAAATTGATTTGCTAGTTGCCCATAGTTATTTGTTTCCCACTTTTCAGTTTTCTTGTTTTTTTCAATAATTGAATAAATTTGTGGGGAAACGCTTTTGTATATCGTACCAATAGAAATAAATGTCCCTGCCTTTGCAATGTACATTATTGTTTTAGCGCCACATTCAGCAATAGCTTTTGAAATTAATCCGCTAGCAGACCCCCAATAAGAATGTTTAAATCCAATAAATATGCACCTTTTGTTTGTTAATTTATGGTTTACAATCGAAATGCCAAACAAATCATCTAATCCTAGCGGTTCAAAATCCAAAACAATTTCACAAGTTTCCGTTTTCAAAATATTAGATTGTAATTCAGTAACATGACCTAGAACAACAAAATCTCCCTTTTCTATAAAACTTGCTATTTCATCTTTAAAATTTGTCCAAATAGTGATCCCCAATTCTAATTTTGGAAAATGGATAGTTTCAATTTTTATATCTTTTTTGGCTAATTGCTTTTCCTCTATGTATAAATGGCAATATGTATTTACTAATTCACTATATTGCTCAACATATTCTTTTGAAGGAAATACAATTATCCAAAGCTCTTCTTCTTTTTTTATTATATTTTCAACTTCAATAAAAAATGGTCTTTTGCAATTGAACATTTTTTGGGATTTTGACTCTCTCTCTATTTTCTTTTTTACAGAGTAGTTATCCTTAAGTAATATCTCCATATGTCCTTCATAGGCACCAAAAACTTTAATTACAGGTGAAATAGATTTAATCCATTTATTTAATGTTTCTTTTTGAGATTTACTAAATTTTGTACCAGTTACATAAGAAATAAACTCGTCTTCTACCATGGTATGTGAAGTCCCATCTATATACTCAGGGTTAGAAATTTCTTGTTGGGTGTAATATTCAAAGTAATTATCAATCATTTTAGGGTTTATTGTTTTATTCTAATAGTACACACTACTTGCTAATAAACGGAATTGTTGTAGTACTTTTAGTATTTTTGTGTTATTACTGTTATATTTAATATCCTTAAGGTCTTAACTTCTTTAAACATAACGGTCAGCTTTTTTATTCCTAAAAATTAAACCGTAAATCAAGTACTCGTGCATTACTTCAAAATCTACTATTTTACTTTCTAGTAAACCCATTTTAGACTAAATGCTTATCATATATTACAAATATATTGATACTAAATTACATTTTTAATTATTAATACCATACTAATAATAAAAAACGAAATTATTTTTTCTGCTTAATTACCATGAAAATGAATACAAATAACCCAATCATTTATTTTTCATTTTCAGGAAATTTTACTACTTTTATATAAATAGGTGTAGCACCAATGTCCCTTAGTTAAGGGAAAATTATTTTTGAGTAGGTGTTTTAATTATATTTATTTTGTAGGAAAATGTCTGACCTATTTACCTGTTTTCCTTCGCTTACTACCTCCATTTCAAATCCACAATATCTAAAGAATTTAACCGATATTCTCAAAGCTGAACCCTCGCTTGGCGTAGGTTTTTTCACTACGCCACTGTGTCATGCCTTCTTAGAAGGCAACCTTAGAAGGCAACGGGTCAATAATTATATGAATAAACTAAAAACTAAAACACACGGCTAAAAGCTAATACTTAATTTAACCAAAAACTTATTATACGGTAAATAAATATTTGAAGAGACGCCATAAACACTACGCCAAGCTAGGGTTTTATTCGCGAAAATTCAGTTCAGCTTTTATTTTAGTAAGGTCTCCAAGTAGTTTTGTCTGTACTACTTCATTCCCTTTGCCTAATTTCTGGGCAATAGCTACTATGGCAAAATTTAGTGTTTCAATCTCGGTTTTTCGTTTATTATTAATGTCTTGTAAGGTCGAGATAAGCTGTCCATCAGACATTTTGCTAATCATTAATACACTTTCAATTACTTCCTGTTCAGTTATTTCAATACCTGATAAATTGGCGATTTTGACACATTCGCTAATTACATTTTTGGCTAAATCCATAACGCCTTTATCTCTTAAAAATATACCATTATCAGTATCTAAAAGGGGGCAAATGGAATTGAAAACACAGTTTGCAATCGCTTTTTCCCAGATAGTGTATTGAATGTTTTCTTCTGCTCTAAATTGGAATATTTGATTATTTAGCTGGTTTACAATATGTTGTAGGCTATCTTCTTTACCATTAATGATGCCAATTTGTGATACTGCTACGGGTTTGAACCTTACTAGGTTTTCTCCTAATACTTGGCAGGTCGTAAATAACACACATCGATGTATATCTGTGAACCCTTTTTCAAGAAATGGAGATTCTACGCCTAGTCCATTTTGTAGAAGGACTATCGGCGAGTATTTAGCACTTATCTTTAACGTTTCGGCTAGTTTCTCATTTCCAAAAGATTTATTGGTGACTACCAATATACCATCGAATGCTGAATGGCTAGCAAGAGAACTCACTTCGATTTCGGCTTTCAAGATAGTTTGTTGGTCTATTTGAACAGATATTGTTTCGTATTGTGTAGGGAGGTTGTCCACACTTCCCCTAATGATATATACGTCTTTGCCCTCTAATTTCAAAAAAACTGCTAACGCTTTACCCACAGCTCCTGCACCGATGATGTATATTTTATTTCCCATTTATAGTGTTTGATAAAATGTTTACGGATATTTTACTTTCGCTGAATACTTTTATGGTTGCTTTCTGAAAATCTCTTTCATTGGCTTTATAAATATTGTTTACAAATTTTTGAGGATTAACATCGAATAAAGGAAAGGCTGACGACTGTATCTGAATCATGATGCTATGCCCTTTTTTGAAGGTGTGGTAAACATCTTGGAGTCGAAAATCCAGATTAGTTTTCTGGTTTGGAACAAGCGGTTCAGGACTGGAGAAAGAATTTCTGAATTTTGCTCTCATTATTTCACTACGAACCATCTGTTGGTAGCCAGCCAATTTGATACCTACTGGACTGTACTGACTATTGGGTTCATTTTGAGGGTAACCGTCGATAACTTTAACAAAAAAGTCAGCATCAGTTCCTGATGTTGAAAATTTTAGATTAATCTTTATCTCTCCAATAAAGGTAATATCTTCCTGTAATGCTTCGGTTTGAAAAGTTAGCACATCCTGTCGATTAGAAACAAACCTTTGGTCGTCACTCATGTAATTAGGTAAAAAATCAAGGGTTTCAAACACTCCTTCTGCATAAGGAACAGGATGCTTAGGGTCAGATACATATTGCCGAAATCCATTTTTGGGATAAACTGCTGATAGTTTTTTATCTGCATGAAGGTATAAATCTAACCCTACAGCATCTTTAACTGGATATTCAGTAAAATTTGTCCATTCTTTTTTACCTGTATCAAAAAGGTAGGCTTTAGGCAATTGGGTGTCTTTGTCGATAGCATTTTTTAAATGTTTTTTATAGAATGGTAATTCGATGTTTTTCTGAAAAAAGGTTGCTAAACTATCACCAAAATAAATGTTTCCTTGCAAATGGTGTCCCTGTTCTCTTGACCAATCTCCATGACCAAAAGGCCCCATAATCAACGTGTTTGACACAGCAGCATTGTTTTTTTCTATCTGCTTATATATATCCAACACACCAACCATATCTTCGGCATCGAACCAACCGCCAACATTTAATATGGGAGGCATTTTTGTAGGTGGATTCAAATGGGGAATTATACTGCGTTTCTGCCAAAAATCATCATAGTTAGGATGCTCTATTATTTCATTCCAAAAGAAATTATCAGAATACAGTTTTCCAAAATTTTGTAGAGGAGTCATCGACTTATACCAATTATAACCATTGTTGGCGTTAATTTCAGGGAAATGTGCTAGAAACCAATGACTTTCGGTTGGTTTTTGGGTAGGAATACCAAAAACTGGCAGGGCATTGCCAACAGCTAAAACAAAAGCACCATTATGATGGAAGTCTTCAAAGAAAAAATCTGAAATGGGTGCTTGGGGAGACACAGCTTTGATAGCAGGATGTCCGCTTAAAGCACCTGCAATGGCATAAAAGCCAGTATAGGAAATGCCATATAATCCTACATTGCCATTGTTGTTCGGAATGTTTTTCAATAACCATTCTATGGTATCGAATGTATCAGAAGATTCATCTACGTCTTTTAAAGTTTTTTTCGACGGAATGTAAGGAGTCATATTTGTAAAAATACCCTCAGACATGTATCTTCCTCTCACGTCTTGCTTGACAAAAATAAATTTTTCTCGCATTACGTGGGTTGAATAATACAGGAGTTTTGGGTAATTGCTAGTCCCATAAGGTGAAGAACCAAAACATGTACGGTGGATTAAAAAAGGGTAGGGGTTTTCACTGGAAATATCTTTAGGAATATAAATGGAGGTGAATAATCTAATGCCATCTCGCATAGTGATATACACTTCTTGCTTAGAGAAATTTTCACGTACAAAAACTGAATCCTGTTGAGCCAATGTTAGCTTTTGACCAGTTAGCATTAGCGGGAAAAGAACAGATAAGAAGGCAGATAGAAAGGTTTTCATGAGTTGAATATTATTTTAGATACTCATCTGTAAAATGAGTTTTCTCTTTTGGCTTAGAAAATTTGTTGCTATTGTAATCATCCGAATTACCTTTTGGTATAGATAGAGATTGCCAGTTATCAGTAGCCATTTTACCGATATAAACAATTTGCCCAACATGATATGGATAATGAGCAAGCTGTCTGTTGATGGCTTCCTGCACGGTATGCCCTTGGTTTCGTATATAAATGATAGTGTCTAAATCGGCATTGGTTAATGTGTTGAGTGTATTGAATAGGCAATTCCAGCCTTCATTCCATTTTGTCATTAATTCATTTTTGGTGAGGATGATATTTTCAAATTCAGCATCCCTATTCCTCCATTCTTTTTCACCATCTGTTGTTAAGAAATCCGACCATCGCGAGAGCATATTTCCAGCAAGATGGTTTACAATCATCGCAATACTATTACTTTCTTCGTTGTATTGCCAGAAAAGTTTATCATCACTTACTTGGCTAAAGGTCTTTTCTGCAAGCATTTTGTAATACTCAAATTGCTTAATGGCACTATCTAAATAATTGTTATCCATCTTATTTATAGTTATAATATTCCTTCTTCTAGTTTTTCTAAGTAAATAAACGTTGGAGCTTTTACGCCTGCTTTTATTCTAATGTCAATTAGCTCGGGCGACTCGAAGAATTTCTTTGCATTTTCAAGGGAAGTCCAAGCAGAAAAATGTACGATGTTGTTAGCATCCTGTTCGTATTTAAGTAATTGATAAGAAATTTCGCCTGCTAGTTTCCTAATGGTGGCGGCTTCGTCAAAGACTTTTTTCCACAATAGATAATCTTTTACTTCGTGTATGATTAAGACGTATTTCATTTTGAAAGACTGTTTTTAAAATTAAGATTCAATAAATTAAAACGGCTGTAAAACAAATTTTTAAGTAATCAATACAATTTAAGCAACGTTTTTGTTTGTCATAAGTAACTGAAAATAAATCATTTGAATGCTATCAAGACGGCAGAATGTTCACTAATTACTAATCACTATTTATTATGATGTTTATTGTAAAAAACTGATAATCTCCTGTAGTAATTCTTCACTTTTCAATTCATGCCCAAGTCCCTTAGTAAGTTTCAGTGTTGAGCCTTTCCAAACTTGACTGAGGTTTTCTGAATCTAAATAATTGGTAGATTTATCTCCTCTATCATGAACTATGAGTGCCTTTGTGTTGATGTTTTGGGCAAAATTGATTGCAGAGAAGTACGAAGGCTTTTGTTGTAATTCTTTTTCAAACTGTTCGGAAATCAACCCGATGGCTTTATTTGAAAGTCCCAAGAATTGAACATAAAATGCAAAAAACTCTTCTACTTTTCCTGGAGCAGCCAAAATAATCGCATTTTGAATGGATGCCTCTGGATTTCGACTTAGGTAATAAGTAGTAGCAAAACCACCTATTGAATGCCCGATGATGGTGTGTAAATCGGGGTGCTTTTCCAAGAATGCCGATAAAGTCCTTTCATAGATAACTAAATTCATGATTTTGCCTGTAGAGTTACCATGTGCAGGAGCATCTAGTGCCAAAACTGTAAAGTCATGTTCGACCAAAGCCTTGATATATGATTTCCACCTGAAACTATGACTTGCCCAGCCATGAACCAATAATACTTTTTTTGAACCAGTACCCCATCGGTAAGTTTGAATTTTGTTTCCGTCAACTTCAAGTACTTCAGCAAAGGCAGGCATCAAAAATGCTTGGTGGTGTGGCTTGAGCCCTTTTGAAAAGGGCGTACAGAAAAGGTTAAAGCCATCTTTTTTTAGCTTTTCAGGAAGCACAAAGGCTAACAGATTGAAATAAAGACCTGTTAGACGTGCTGATATTTTCTTTATGCTTGCCATTCCTAAATTTTAAATAAGAGTAAGTTTAAATAAACCGTTCGGTTTATTTTTGAATAAAAAAAATTATCGTAAATATTGTGTACTGATAGTGGCTTTTAGGTTTTCTAACAAGCCATTTAATATTTTTGGATTATCCGTTAATTTACTCATCATCAGCCCCCCTTGAATAACACTAAATATTAAGGTGGCTTCCTTCTGAGCATCTAAGTCATCCCTAAATTCTTTTGACTCGATACCTTTTCGAATGATTAACGATAAGCCTCCTAACAGTTCATCCAGTGCTTTTTGTGCCTTGATTTTCAGGAAGGGTAGATTGTCGTCAGATTCTATCGCAGTATTCAGTAGAGGGCAACCACCTGCTGTTAAAGGACTTATACTATAGTTTTTATAGAAACTTAGAATAGCAAAGAGTTTGTCTTTGGCAGTATTTTCTTTTTTGATTTTAAAGCGTAAAGCTTCTAAAAGCTTGCCTATAGAATGTTCAAATGCTTCAATAGCGATTTGGTCTTTACTTTCAAAATTCCCATATACACCACCCTTGGTTAATCCAGTGGCCAACAAAATATCACTCATAGTGGTAGCACTATAACCCTTAGTATTGAAAATAGGAGCTGATTTTTCAATAATAGCTTGTCTGGTAATATCTGATTTTGTAAACATAGAACAAATATAAACCAATCGGTTTGTAAAATGCAAATGTATTTTTTGTTTTTTATGAATTAATTCAGCTCGCTAAAAATTTTGTAGTTTTGCAAGCCATTGTTAGTCGAGATATTAGCTTGCTATTATTAGATAAGAATATCTAATTCTACAAACGCCAAGCGAAAGCTTGTGGTTTGTAAAACCACATTTACTGAAGTCCAGCATCTTATGATGCGGACTAACAGGGTGCAATGTAGAATTAGAAGAATTAGGCATTTCGTTAAGAGTAATCAATTAAATGTTTAGAACTATGAATGTATATATAATAGTAGAAATGCAAGAAACAGATACTGTTTTCGAAAAACTAAATGTTGAAAAAATTAGCATGGATAAGTTTTTAACTGAACGTAAACTAAGTGTAAATTATGATCAAGAAAAGATTTTGAACTCACTGTCCACTGAATTAAGTAGAAAAAAGAACGATGTTTTGATTCGTTATTATCACGATATTGATTCAATAGTTAATTTATCAAATAAACTTAAAGAAAATAATCATCGATTACATACGGTTTTTATTCCCTCACCACAGCAATTATTAATAAGAAAGGAAGAAGAGTTGGAATTTACCCGTAAACATGCTAATTGGGCAAGTTTCTCAGCTTCTCAAATTGAGGAAGGCTATCAAGAATGGATAAAAATATATGAAAAAATAAAGCAAGAACTGCCTAAATATGCCATTGAAGTGAAAGAAGTTTAATATAACAGATGTTGGTCTGGATGTTAGCTCGCTACATCTTCGACTTTATTAAATAAGGATTTCTAATCCTTAACACGCCAAGCTAAAGCTTGTGGTTTATATAACTACAGTTACGGTTAACAAAATAGCATTATCTAAAAATCTCTCCCCTCAAAATCTTCTCTTTTTCAAAAAGGAGAAGATTTTTTTGTTTAATTCAAAAAAACTTTTAAAATTTGCGTAATCACTTACGTAATTGTTTACATAAAAATGGATTTAATATCAGAATTAGGCCCTTTGGCTTTTGGAAGTAGGCTCAAACGACTCAGCGAGACCATCATGCGTGGTGGTGAAGATGTGTATCGTTTTTACGGTGTTGACTTTCAACCAAAATGGTTTCCTATTTTTTACTTTCTGTCTCACAAAAACGAGGCTGGGATTATGGAAATAGCTGAAGGGTTGAATGTTACGCATCCAGCCATTATTCAGATGGCAAAGGAGTTGGAGAAAAAAGGTTTGATAATTTCTAAGAAGTCGGACGAGGACGCTCGTAAACGTAATTTGAAATTATCGAAAAAGGGAAAGACTTTATTACCTACACTCCAAAAAATTTGGGAGGAAATAAAACTGATGAATGCCGAAATCATCGAAAATCAAGAGCATAATTTACTAATTGCCGTCAAAGAAATTGAAGATGCTTGGTCTGAAAAAAGTTACTTAGAACGCTTTAAGGAGTTTCACAAATTAGGGTGAAGCTGTGAGCTTTGAGCAATCAGCTTTGAGCTTTTTATACTTCTAAAATCTTGTGTATTTATTCTTATTTCAAAAAGCTTATAGCTCACTGCTCATAGCTAAAAAACCATTTAAAGAAGCCGAAAGCTCATTGCTGAAAGCTGATAACCATTATGAACCTAACAATATATCAATTAGACGCATTTACGGATGAAGTATTTGCGGGTAATCCTGCCGCTGTAGTACCCCTTACTGAATGGATTACTGATGAATTAATGCAAAAAATTGCTGCTGAAAATAACCTTGCCGAAACGGCTTTTTATGTCGCCGAAGGTGAACAGTTTCATATACGATGGTTTACGCCAACCGTTGAAGTAAACCTCTGTGGTCATGCTACACTAGCGACTGCCTACACCATTTTTGAGTACGCCAAATATCAAAAAACAACCATAGCATTTAAGTCTAAAAGTGGTATTCTGAAAGTAGAAAAGAAAGGAGATTTATTAGAATTAGATTTCCCTGTTGATATGCCAGTAGTGGCAGAAACACCTGAAGAATTAATAGAAGGACTGGGAATAAAACCCCAAGAAACCCTAAAAGGTATTACAGACTATTTTCTGGTTTTTGAAAACGAAAGCCAAGTAAAAGCCCTAAAGCCCGATTTCAAGACCATTGCTAAGGTAAAATGCAGAGGCATTATCGTTACTGCCAAAGGAGATGAGGTAGATTTTGTATCAAGATTTTTTGGCCCACAGTCAGGTATCGATGAAGACCCCGTCACAGGCTCCGCCCATACTACCTTAACACCCTATTGGGCAGAAAAATTAGGAAAGAATATCCTAACAGCCAAGCAAATATCTGCCAGAGGAGGGGAGCTGCTCTGTACGTTAGCGGGCGACAGGGTAAAAATGGCGGGTAAAGTAGCCCCATATTTAATAGGTGAAATAATAGTTTAATAGAGAAGACAATGATACAGATACAACCCTTTGAAAATCAATATACAGACCAAGTAGTAGATTTAATTTTGACTATTCAGCAAAAAGAATTTCAAGTACCGATTACCATTAATGAACAACAAGATTTATTAGATATTCCGAATTTTTACCAACAAAAGTATGGCAATTTCTGGGTAGCCCTGTACGAGGGTAAGGTGATAGGAAGCATCGCTCTGATTGATTGTGGCGAAAATGTTGGAGCAATTCGTAAAATGTTTGTTAAGAAAGAGTTCAGAGGCAAAGAGTATGGCATCGCTCAGAAACTCTTGGATTTATTAACCACCGAAGCCCAAAAAGCAGGCATGACAAACCTATATTTAGGAACATTAGAACGCCTACAAGCTGCTATTCGCTTTTATATCAGAAATGGCTTTGAGGCTATCGAAAAACAAAATATTCCTTCGGTTTTCCCTTTTATGCCTGTGGATACTCATTTTTTTGAAAAGAATATTCAAATAAATCCCCAAGAAATCATGGAGAATAATGTACAAATTATTGAATATCAGCAAGCTTATAAAGACGACTTCAAACGTATTAATGTAGAATGGATTGAAACGTTTTTCAAAGTAGAACCTCACGATTTAGAACAATTAGAAGCACCAGATGAAATTATCGCTAATGGGGGACAAATTTTTCTAGCAAAATTAGGAGATGAGATTGTGGGGACATCTGCCTTAATCCATGATGGAGATGGTATTTACGAATTGGCAAAAATGGGCGTAACACCTAAAGCCCAAGGCTTGGGTTTAGGCAAAAAGCTATGTGTAAAAACAATTGATGAAGCTAAAGCTCGTAAAGCCAAAGGCTTATATTTGTTATCGAATACAGCACTAAAACCAGCCATTTCAATCTACAAAAGCATAGGGTTTGTAGAAGTACCTCTCGGAAAGACTTTTTACGAAAGAACAGACATTAAAATGGACTACCCACTTTAGTATGAACATAAAAGTAATCAATACTGAGGCTGAAATCCAGCTTTATTATACCCTATTGCACAAAGCCATTACAGAAGAATCTCAGTTTTTCAGGGTTTCGCCAGTGGATATTGCTGGCGAAGCTTTCCCTACTGAAAATACTTTTGAAAGCTTTACTTTAGGGGCTTTTTCTGACGAGGGGGATTTGTTAGGAACAGTTGGATTTAAAAGAGACAGCGTTTTGAAACTCAAACACAAAGGATTGATTTTTAGGATGTATGTAGCTCCCGAAGCCAAAGGGTTGGGTCTTGGACGGAATCTATTGCAGGCTGCCATCGAAAGGGCTAAACAAGGAGTAGGCCTAAAACAGATTGTATTGACATTAATAGCTGATAATCATCGGGCTAAAAATTTGTATCTTTCGGAAGGATTTGAAGTATTTAGTTTTGAAAAACAAGCTATCAGAATGAGTGATGATTTGTTTGTAGATGAAAATGCGATGGTGAAATATCTTTAGAATTTGAAAATTTGAAAATGTGTCGATTTGAAAATAAAGATATGTGTAATGAATGAAGATTTAAAAAATTAACGTTTTGACAATAGACGATATAATTTTAAAAATTGCAGATTTACAAACATCTGCTGATAAAGCATATTTTCCCGATGGACTTTTTGAGTCTTATCGGGAAAATAATATTTTGCATTATCGTCGTCCAGATACTAATATTTTTTTTACTGCTATTACCGTTTTTACGCTGAATAACATTAAAGAAAATCTGTCGGAAACATCACAAACACTTATTGGAAAAATTACTAAAAAAGCCATTGCTACGTATCCGCTTTTTCAGAATAAAGATGGACTGAATACCTATAATTTCTTTCAAACAAAACCGTCTCAGCATTTCCCTCATGGCAACATCCTTCACAAACTGAATCACTTTAAAATTCCAGATGATATTGATGATACTTCAATGGTTTTTCTGACGAAGCAATTTTCACAAGAAGAAGCCATTGCTTTGAAAGATAAGCTAGTGATGCATTCAAACGGATATACGCGGACCATCGAAAATACCTTTGAGGAATACAAAGCCTTAAAAGCATATTCAACCTGGTTTGGTAAAAAAATGTATATCGAATTTGATGCCTGTGCTTTATCAAATATGATTTATTGCTTACTTTCATATGATATAACACTCGACCAACATGGGAATGATGCTATAAAATACCTTCAACAGGTTATCTTATCAGATCAGTATATCAATCAACCCTTTAGAGTAGCGCATCACTACGTCCGAACACCTATCATCATGTATCATGTAGCGAGATTAATGGCAAAATTTAGGATTGAGGCTTTAGAGATTTGCCGAGAAAAACTAGTAGCAGATATGTTGGACTACTTGAGGCGACCAAATTTGGCTTTGATGGATAGAATCCTTATCGAAACCAGTCTATTACGCTTCAATATCTCCTTTGAAAAAACCGAGCTTGTCGATTTTTCAAAGGAGATATTTAAAGGTTTTTACTTTTTTATTGCAGGGTTGCTGACAGCCTACGAAAATCCGATATTGTATAAAATAGCTTCTTCAAAAGTTTTTCATATCAACTGGACTTGCGAGGCTCATTGTTGGGCTTTACTAGCAGAATGGATGACTATTTCTTCACAAAAGGATTCATCGCATTTCCTTCAACCGTGATAGAAGCAGAATCGCTCAAATCAAATGTAGGTGATAGCAATGCTGTCTTTTTCAATGATAAAGTAGCTTTACCTTTTAATGTAATATCAGAATTAGTGACCTTAGAATCATTTAAATGGAAATGATAATAACGTTCCCAATCACCCCACCAATTCTTTTTAACTTCTGCATTCTCAGTTTTAATATTTACCGCCGTCAAATCACAATTGTTCAACGTCAAGTCACCAGTAGCAGTACTATTTACGGCTAAAGTACTGTTAGCAAATTTGGTGTTTTTGCCATTAATTTTTACTGATATTTCATAACCTTGTAAAGAAATAGCAGGAAGTTTAGGAACAGTAATAATAATTTTTCCATATATTTCCGAGGTACTATCAATCTTCAATGACTGTCCTACAACTTTAGCATTAGGCACGTTTTTGATACTGTATTCATTGCCTTCTTCTATCTCAACATTAATGTCACCATCCAAGGCAATCAAGTCAAGGTTATTAAAAGCCTTTAACTTAATCACTTGTTTTGAAATATCTGTACGGACAATTTCTTTTTTGTATTCAGCCTTAAGCAATATCGTAAATGAGGTCATGCCAATTACTAATATACAGGCCAAAGCCCCCAATAATTTATTTGATGTTTTCATAAGGTTTATGTGCTTAAAAATTAGCTGTTTTAAATGCCTCGAATCTGTCTTTAATAAAATCAAAATCTAGCCCTAACAAATGAACATTTTTAAAGAATACTGGTAATTCATTCCCTAGAAATTCTTCTTTTCTAAAGGCTAATACTTTGTCTTGAGCATCATCTGATACAAAAAATCCCATGCCTCTTTTTGTGAAAATAATCTCCTTTTGTTGCAAGAACTCGTAAGTTCTCATTACCGTATTAGGGTTAACTTCTAACTGAACAGCTAATTCACGAACAGATGGGATTTTATCGCCAATTGTCCACTGCTTCAGTAAGATACGCTCACAAATATATTCTGCTATTTGGAGGTAAATTGCTTGGTTATCTCTGAATTCCATATTAAACCTCCTTTTCTTTTAATTTAAAATAGGCTATTACTGCTATAACCGGTGCTAGTACATAATAGAAAGCATATTTTGAGCCATCAATCATGAATCTG
Source organism: Arcicella aquatica (assembly GCF_034928825.1). NCBI lineage: Bacteria > Pseudomonadati > Bacteroidota > Cytophagia > Cytophagales > Flectobacillaceae > Arcicella > Arcicella aquatica. Next base: position 16,934 of record NZ_JAYFUL010000028.1, read on the forward strand.
AATTCACTTGAAAGATTGTGTCTATTGTCATCACCCATATCAATATTATGAGAGCCCTTACCAATGATGATTGTAAACAGCAAATACTGAATCAAAACCAACGATGCTAGTATAAGGAAGCCAGTAAAGGCAGTTTTAATGTATGACATCCTGCCAAAATAAATAGCACCTAATATCACAAACATTTGTAGAGCAATCCACACATTTACGAAAAAATCATATTCTTTATAAGAGTTTAGTATCATAGCATACAGCATTTCGTTGTAAGGGTTACCAGAAAGCTTAACGAAAGCACCATCAACTAATCCGAACGTGATAAAGAAGGCTATCGGAAAAACAATAAAGGCATAGAACATACCCGCGGAGATTTTTTCAAAATGAGATGCTGGCGTCATCAAGAAACTCATCGTTTGTATATTATTGCCAAAATCTTTAAAAAGGTAATTGGCAAACAAGGTTCCTCCTGCAAAAAGACCAATAACAAACATCATTATTTGTATGCCTTTGTTTAGCATATAATTATTTTCTGAATCGAAATTGATGGAATAAAGTACCGAAGTGATACTTATAAAAATGGCTATTCCCATCAGAAAAATAAACTTGTTTTCAGTCCATTGTCTTTTCACAAGGAGTGAAAAACGGCTGTAATCAAAAAAGTTATTCATAGTGTTTTGCTGTAAGTTTGTGGATAGTCATATTCGAGATGACTATTGGGTTAAACAGATAAAGGCTATTGAAAGATGTCTTTAATTGCCTGACGATTGGATAAAGCAGCGTTGAATAATAATTCTAAATCTACTTTATTGTTTTCGTGACCATTGTTAGGCATTACCACCGAAAATCCTCTTATCGAATGTTCTGAATATAAAACTTTCTCATGGTCTGTTACTACCGAAACTGTTTTGAAAGATAATTTTTCAGAAATTTCTTCAGTGGTAGCATGTAATAATACCTCCGAACCGTCTAGGATAATGATAGGGTCTATCAAAGAATCTAAATCACGTACTTGGTGCGTTGAAATAATAATAATTCGCTCGTCTGTAGCCACAGAAGCAATGATTTTACGGAACTGACTTTTTGAAGGAATATCCAAGCCATTGGTTGGTTCGTCCATAATCAACACTTTCGTATTTGTTGCCAAACCAAAGCCAATCAAAGCCTTTTTCTTTTGTCCTAATGATAACTCCGTGAACTTCTCGTTATCAGAAATCTGAAATTCTTCTAAATATTCCAAAAATTGTTTCAGCGAAAAGTTTGGATAAAATGGCGAATAAGTAGCTACAAAATCCTTAATTTTTATAGGAGGCGTATAAAATTCTTCAGGTAAAAAATACATCTCTTGTAAAAAGCTAGGCAGACGGTCTTGCGCTTTATAACCATTTACGGTGCAAGAACCTTCGCTAGGAAATAGCAAACCCGCCATATTTCTAAGTAATGATGATTTACCCGCACCGTTTTTACCTAATAAGCCATATACATTTCCAGCAGATAGGTTTAGGTTTAAATTTCGGAATACAGGTTTTCGTTTTCCATAATTAAACGAGAGGTTGTTTATTGATATCATATACTGTATTAGTTTAATAGTACACTACAAATATAATACAATAGGATTTGCAAAAACAAATTGTGGAGATTGAAAAGGGAGGAATGGTTTTTTTATGTGATAAATGGTGGAGGGGAAATATTTTAATAAATCTCCTCAAAATAATAGGAGAATGTGCTATTAGGAGTAAAAATCGAGCATCTCTTAATAAAAAGCATAAAGCAATAAACTTATTACGAATCATCTAAAACTTCAAACGCTATGCAAACACAAGCACACACATTACCGGCAATTTTATCATTTTTTATTCCAGGCTTAGGTCAGTTAGTTAAAGGACAAATCATCAAAGCAATTATAATATGGATTGTAGCTGGTGTAGTATCATTCTTTTTCTGGTGGACATACATCATTCCATTTATTGTTTGGGCTTGGAATGTTTATGATGCCTATACTGATAACTAATGTTTTAATAACTTTCTATTAATTGGGGTTACTTTTTAATAAGATTCAGTATATTGGCATATCGAATCTCTATTAATACGATGGAACATTTAAATGAAATAATGAGCTTATTGCCATATAGAAATCAGCATGAATTATCTAATGATTTTAGGGAGAAATGGGTAATTCCTTTTTATATGAACATTGCTTCTGAAAGAGATGATAGCTGGATTGAAGGAGTAATGGCAGTAAGAGATCAAATAACCCCAAAGGTGTGTCTAGAACTTTTAGGCAATTTAGATTGGCGTACACGATTGGTGGGGGCTTATTTTGTAGCCTTAAAAGATTATGACGAACTAATAGAACAGATAGGAATACATCTTTTACAAAGCGAAGTTTGTTGTGTAGGGCATATTTATGCTTTGGTATTAGCTTACTTCAATACTGAGAAAAGTTTACATTATTTAAATGCCTATCTGGATTATTACCTCAACAGGTCCGATTTGTATTATGACCAGAAAGTTGTGATGGAGGCTTTACTGTATTTAGATGCTATAAACCAGACGAATAATATCAGCAAGCATTTTGAGCACTGGAAGGCATTTCAGAAAAAACAAATGGTATATAAAAAAGAGCTCTGTACTAACTTTTTTGAAAATCAAGTTTTCATACTTTCTTTTTTAAAGCAATAGAATTAAGTGAGTGAGTTAAATTTAACTCACTCACTCACTCGCAATTCACAACTCCTACATTCCCTTAGCTACCTCCGCTACTTTATTCCAGACCCTAAAAACATTTTTGTAACAAATCTTTTCAATATCCTTTTCGGTATAACCTCTTTTCAGTAATACATAAATCAGGTTGGGTAATTGTGAACAATCTTTCAAACCATCAGGCAGGGTTGGGCCTACGCCGTCGAAATCAGAACCTAGTCCTACATAATCTATTCCTGCAATTTTCTTTACGTGGTCAATGTGGTCGGCTATTCTTTCCACATTCGTAAGCGGTGTTGGATGAAGTTTGTCATAGTCTGTTTCATAAGCTTTAGCAGCCGAATCTTTAGGAACTAAATTATGCTCTTTTTGCCATTGACGTAAATGCGTTCTTTTGGTTTCGTAGGTTTTGTTGGAAATAGAATCCAAGAACATCGAAGAGTAGTTAATCATAATCACACCCCCTTTTTTAGCCATTGCCTTTATCAGGTTATCTGGTGCATTTCTAATAAAATCAGGGGTAAAAGTTCTACACGAAGAATGTGAAGCAATCACAGGAGCTTTCGAAAGGGCTACAACCTGTGCAAAAGTATCATCAGAAATATGCGAACAGTCGAGCATAATACCCAATCGATTCATTTCTCTGACCACTTGTCTCCCAATTGGGCTCAATCCTCGCCACGTATTAGTAGTGTCATACGAGGTATCGCAAATAAAATTATCCTCGCCGTGACAAAGCGTAATATAGCGTATTCCTCTATCATAAAAGTACTGCAAATTTGCCAAGTTACTTTCTACAGGCGAGCCGTTTTCCATGCCCATTGGCAAAGAAATCAAACCTTTTTTAAAGTTGGCTTCTATATCAGCAGGAGATTTTGCTAAGGCAAATTTATCAGGGTATTGTTTTACCAGATTCTCTACCATATCAATCAGGGAATCAGCCAAGGCTTTAGAAAAACCCTTTTTACGTTGTAAATCAGCAGGTACATAAATAGACATAAAAGGCGCGGTTAAGCCACCTTTTTTAGCGCGAACATAGTCAAAGTCACCACCAGCGGTTTGTACGGATACATCTTCCATCTTAGCGTGGAGGCGATAGGGCAAATCTACATGACCATCAACGATAATGTATTTATGAGCCAACTCATCCGCTTTTTTGCGAAGTAAAGCCTCCTTATCGTCTATTTGATGTACCGTTGGAGTATGAGTGATTTTCTTTTTGGGTTTTCCAAATGATATTCCCTGAGTCAATATCAAAAAAGCGAACAAAGCAATTGAAAGGTAGTTTTTAAGCATCATATTGTCGTGAAGGTTTTATTATTAAATCTACTCAATTTTTACAGAATTATCAGTAATTTGCACAGATAAAGCACTGAAAATTATTGAATATTTGGGCTTTAATCTAGCAATCCATTTTTATAAATATGAAAAAATATGCATTACTTTCAGTTGGCGAGCTCTTGGCCGACTTTATTGGTACAGAAATACAAGATAGTATTCTCGAAACCGCTACTTTCGAACGCTTTCAGGGTGGAAGTCCCGCCAATATGGCTGCGAATATGGCTCGTTTAGGAATGAATACCGCCTTGGTTTCCTGTATTGGCAACGACAACATTGGCATTTACCTAAAAACAGAAGTAGCCAAAACAGGCATTGACGTTAGCCATATAGCCATTGATGATTTTCAGCCGACAAGTATAGTAGTGGTTTCTCGCACCAAAGGCACGCCAGATTTTATTGCCTATCGTACGGCAGACCGTATGCTACAACCACAGCATATTCCTGATAGTTTATTGGAAGCCTCCGCTATTTTTCATACTACTTGTTTTGCTTTGAGCCAAGACCCTGCCCAAACTACTATTGTAGATGCTGCCAAACGAGCAAATGCACTCAATTGTAAAGTTAGCTTAGATGCTAATTATGCCATACAAATTTGGCCAGATAGAAAACAGGCTTGGGAAACTATTTCAGCCTATTGCTCACACGATGCTTTGGTAAAATTAAGCGAAGATGATGCCGAAAGAATATATGGACATAAAGTATCAGAAGCACAAATCCTGCAAGATTTTCATGCGATGGGAGCGGAGCTAATTTGCCTAACCAAAGGCGGAGATGGCTCAATCATCTCGACTGAAAAAGGAACAAAACAAATTACATTGGGTGTAAAACCTCTAGAAGTAGTGGATGCAACAGGAGCGGGTGATGCCTATTGGGCAGGCTTTCTAACAGCCTATACCGAAGGAGCTAGCCCAGAAAATTGTGCGAATGCAGGAGCAAATTTAGCAGCTTTAAAACTGGTAACTAAAGGGCCATTGCCAGCGAAGGTGGATAAGGGAATTTTGTATGTGTAGTATTTTAGTTTTGATTAGATTTGACAACTTTTTGAAAAGTTGTCAAATCTAGTCTCTACCCTTTGTAAACTAAAGTTCTTCAAGTACTTCTTTAAATTCAAGTGTTTTGATTCTTGTGACTAAAGGGAATGATATTTTTTCCAAAATGTTAAAGTGATTGTCTTCTGAGACCAGATAATGGGCATTAGCTGCTACTGCACAATCAAAAAATTTATTATCATCAGGGTCTTGTTCTATGGCATTCCATTCATAAAAACGAATAATTTGAATTACGTTTTTACTCATCATTATCTGTGTTAAAGTATTTTCTGCATCTTTTACTGAAAAGTACCTTTCAATAATTTCAGCATATTCATCCAAGATATCCGTAGTAATACACAATTGGTATTTTTCTTGTAAAAAGGCTTGCCAAACCCAATGAAATGGAGATTTCCTAGAAATACTTGCTACTAAAACATTGGTATCTAAAACAATTCTGAGCATATTAATGTGCTTTTCGGTCGTGCCCCTTTAATATTTTCTCAAAATCTTCATCAGTATATTCTCTATTAGCAACAGATTCATCCAAATGCTTTTGCATCTTTTTATGGTTAAAGTCAATTAATAGTTGCTTTAACTCATCCAAATCTTGCTCATTATATTGTTCTTTTACCACTTGTAAAACTAACATCTGAGCTTGAGTTAAGGGAGTTTTTAGGGAGTTTCTCATTGCTTTTCCGTTTTTACAAATATAAGTATTTTAGAGAGCTTTCTAAGCTTAAAATTTTGGATTAGACAACTTTTCAAAAGTTGTCTAATCTAGGCAAATATAAGCTCAATAAACTTATCCAATATAATAAAGTAAAGCTTCTTTCATTTCGCTGGCAGCAACTGAAATGTCATAAGTACATTTCCCAATTCCTTCTAATAAAGAAAACCTTATTTCTTTGCCTTTATTCTTTTTGTCTTGTGCCGTCAGGGCGATAATCTCTTCCAATTCGCTTTCTTTGATGGTCGCTTTTCCGTACACTGCAAAGATAAACTCTTCAATTTTTTCCAATGATTGTTGGTCAATCATGCCTCTTTTAAAAGAAATATAGGCTTCACAAATCATTCCTGCTGCAATGGCTTCGCCGTGTAGTAAGTGCAATTTGGGCTTGCCTAAATAAAACGTTTCGATGGCATGCCCCAAGGTATGTCCAAAATTTAATATTTTTCTTAATCCTTTTTCTGTTGGGTCTGCTGCTACTACAGCCTCTTTGATGGCAACGGAATGGGCAATTAAGTCAGCAAAGTTCTGTTCTTCAAAATCTATTTTTCTAATTTCATTCCATTTGTCAGCATCTTGTATCAAACAGTGTTTGATAATTTCACCAAAACCCGAACGAAGCTCTTGCTTAGGTAAAGTTTTTAAGAAATCTGGGTCAATCAAAACGGCATTTGGTATTTTAAACACCCCAATATGATTTTTTAATCCTTGAAAATCTATCCCAAGTTTTCCGCCAACACTAGCATCTACTTGTGAAAGTAAGGTTGTCGGAATTTGAATAAAATCAATACCACGTTTATAAGTAGCTGCACAAAATCCACCCATATCTCCAATTACGCCACCACCCACATTGATTACTAAACTATGTCTGTCTAAAGATTGATTCGTTAGTCCTTCCCAGATAACCTCACAAGTACTTAAGTTCTTATTCGCTTCACCTGATTTTATTTTTGTTAACTGATGCTTAGGTAATAGAGGCTTGATGATAGGATAGCAATGACGATGCGTTTTTTCATCGACAATCACATGAATTTTGGTATATTGGTTTTCAGCCAGAAATGCTGGGAGACTTTCGGTAATATTGGAAATAATGACAGACATTTTTGATTTTGATTAACGTTTGAGTTGCCTTTCTGGAAGCACAAGGCTAGTCCACATAAAATATGGCTACAAAATTAATCAATTATTTTCCATCCAGACTTACCTTTTTTATTTATAGGATGTATTTTACCAAATCATGATAAGGTTTTAATAATTCGTGGCTGGGCGAAAGTTCGGTAATCAAGTAATCTATTTCATTTAAAGTACACACCCGTAACCTCAAATCAGAATTTAGTTTTTCTGAAATAGTAGTAGCCACTACTTGCCTTGATGATTTTATCATCGCCTTTTTTACCTGTACTACCTCATAGTCGGAATCGCTGATTCCTTCAGGGTCGAAGCCATTAATACCCAATACACATAAATCAGCTTTGATGTCATTAATTTTACTGACAACCTCACCTCCGACGCTGATTTTAGAGATATTAGAAATTTTACCCCCTAAAAAAATCACTTCTACATTCGGATGTTCGGCTAATTCCAAAGAAATTAATGGGCTTACGGTAAAGAATGTCACATGCAAATTATTAGGCAACTGATTCGCTATGGCTCGCATAGTAGTTCCTCCGCTAGTTAGGATAGTCATCCCATCTTTGATGAGCTTAATCATTTTAGTAGCAATTACCTTCTTTTGGTCATAAGCATACGTATCGGCTTGGGTCGCTGAAACATTATATGACTTTGATAAAGCGCCACCGTGCACTTTCACAATTTTATTCTCGGAAGCCAATTCATTCAAGTCACGACGAATAGTGTCTTCTGAAACATTCAGAATCAAACTGAGGTCGGAAGAAAGTATTTTATTATGAAGATTAATCTGGTGGATTATTTGTAACTGCCTTTCCTTTTTTAACAAAACTTTACTTTCTAAAATACTCATGCGTTTTTTTGCGGGTTTTTGATTGAATTTTTGAAAATTAAACAGAAATAAGTTGAAATTTTACGATAAAAATAATGATTTTTGAATTATTTTATTATTTTTGTTAAAAAGTAATTTTAATTATTGCATGAATTCGCCTGCTATTTTACTTTTATTGCGGATAAAGATGCATAAAAAAGCATTTAACTCTTCACTCAACCCCCAAAAAATCAAATGAAAAAACATTTCCTATCTACTTTGCTTGGGCTGTTTGTCATGATGTTCTCATTGAACGCTTTGGCACAATCCATTGTCGTAAAGGGTAAAGTTTTGGATGAGAGTAACGAACCCTTAATTGGAGCTTCTGTCATCTTAAAAGGTACTCAAATTGGTACTGCTACGAATGTTAATGGTGAATTTACATTAAATGTAAATGTAAAAAGCGGAAGTTATGATTTTGAATTTCGTTCGGTAGGTTTTCGTTCGGTAATCAAAAAAGTAATTATCGGTAAAGAAAGTCCAATCGTATTATCTGTTCAATTACCAACAGATGCACTTGGGCTTGATGAAGTAATTGTAACGGGTACCTCAGTAGCCACTAGTAAAAAACAATTGGGTAATGCCGTTACTTCATTAAAAGCATCAGATTTACAATATTCAGCCGCTACTTCTATTGACCAAGCTTTATCTGGAAAAATTGCTGGGGCACAAATTACACAAAATTCTGGAAACCCAGCAGGGGGTATCAGTGTTCGTTTACGTGGACCAAGTACCATTGTAGGGTCTTCTGATCCTTTATATATTGTAGATGGTGTAATTGTAAACAATGATTCACGTGAACTATTGGATTTAGGAGGGTATGCCCAAAACCGTTTGGTTGATTTAAACCCAAATGATATTGAACGAATAGAGGTGATTAAAGGTGCTGCTGCTGCGGCCATTTATGGTTCAAGAGCGAGCAACGGGGTTGTTCAGATTTTTACCAAAAAAGGAAAAGATGGTAAAGCAAGCGTGAGTTTCTCCTCTACTTTTAGAGTAAGTGAAGTACGCAAGACCTTGCCTTATAATACTTATGGAAAAACTTTCGTCAATACTGTTACAACAGATTTAACACAAACAGATGTAACACGTTATGATTTCCAGAAAGACATTTTCCGTCAAGCCGTAGGAAACGAGCAGTATTTGTCTGTTTCTGGCGGTAATCAAAATTCTAATTATTTCTTCTCTGGCTCGATGTTCCAAAATCAAGGTATCATCAAAAGCTCTGATTTTAATCGTGCCAATGTAAGAATGAGAATCGGTCAGCATTTGAACAAATGGGCAAGCCTTACCGTAGGTGGAAATTATACCTATAGTAGTTCAAATGAAATTCCGAACGGAGGTATCAACGAAGCCTACGGAGCTTTAACAGGATTTATCTTCTCGAACAACTTTGTGAATCCTGCCAAAAATGAAACAACAGGGGCTTATCCATCTACTGCACCTACCGCTGTAGTTCGTAGAACAAACCCTTTGGAAGCAATCGACCGTTTTAAGTTTAAACAAAGTACTTCTCGTTTCACAGGCGACGTACAATTAAATCTAACGCCAATTGAAGGCTTGGGTATTGATTATACCTTTGGTTTAGATACTTATACGCAATTGGGTACGGCTTATATTCCTCCAGTAAACACTACGCCAAGTTATGATGCAGGTTTGTCTCGTCGTGCTGATGCCAATGTGTTACAACTGAACAATGATTTGAATATTCGTTACCAAACTAAAATAGGTGACATCATTGAGTCTACTACTGGTGTTGGTGGAACTATCCAATACGACCGCTCGCAGACTACTTCTATCAATGCTCAACAATTGGGTGTTTTTGGAGAAACAGTTAACAATGGTGCTTTGATAGTAGCAGGGGAAAGTCGTACAGAAAGAGCTTTCGCTGGTGTTTTTGTTCAACAAACTTTTGGAATTGCTAATAAATTATACTTGACAGGGGCTGGTCGTTGGGATGCTGCCTCAGTATATGGTATTGATAATCGTTGGCAGTTTTATCCTAAAGCAAGTGCTTCTTACGTAATATCAAATGAAGAATTTTGGAAAAATAGCTTAGAAGATATTTTACCAAACTTTAAAGTAAGAGCTGCTTGGGGACAGGCAGGTAACTTGACAGCCATTGGTGCTTACGACCGCTTTACAAACTATTCGCCCGTAACGACAGGTGGTTTAAATGGTTATTTAGCTCCATTGACTTTAGGAAACTTTACCGTAAAACCTGAAAGACAAACGGAATTAGAAATCGGTACAGACTTTAGTTTATTGAAAGACCGCATCGGGGTAGAATTTACGTATTATAACAAAGAAGTAAAAGACCTAATTCTAAACCGTACCTTAGCGCCAACTACTGGTTACAACAACCGTTTTGTAAACATTGGTACGATGACTAATAAAGGTTTTGAAGTTATGGTACGTGCTATTCCGATTCAAAATAAAGATGTTAAATGGACAACTACTATCACTTACACACAAAATAAAAACGTAATCGATGGGGTAGAAGGCAACGGAGTATTACCATTTGCTGGTGGATTTAGCCAAGTAGCAGCCGTAAATGGTTATTCTTTAGGGGCTTTCTACTCAACATTCTTCGCTCGTAATCCAGATGGTACTTTATTATTAACACCCGCAGGTTTACCTCAACGTGAAAGAGGAACTCAATTAGCCAATGGAGAGTATACAATTGGCAGAGATCCAGTAACGAAACAGCCAAGCGGTGCTATTTTAAGTAAAGTAATTGGTAATCCAAATCCTACTGCCGTGTATTCATTTATCAATGAAGTAGCATACAAGAAATTCACTTTCCGTTTGCAGTTGGATGCTATGCAAGGCTTTGATGTATTCAACTTTACTCGTAGAGTAGGCGAACGTGATTTATACGGTGGCTTGGCAGGTTATGAAGCAGAATTGAAAAAGGAAGTGCCAAAAGGTACAAGTGCTGCTTTATTCAGTATTTTCGAAAATTATATCGAAAAAGGTTCTTTCGTAAAAGTAAGAGAAGTCTCTATTTCGTATATGGCTACTCCTAAAGCGTTGGGCTTGAAAAACATCCGTATTTTATTGGCTGGCCGTAACTTATTCTCATTCGATAATTATAGTGGTTACGACCCAGAAGTGAACTCTGCGGGACAGTCGAATGCAGTACGCGGTTTCGACTTTGTAGAGGTACCCATCCCACGTCAGTACTCTATTGGTTTAACAGCTAATTTTTAAAAAATCTAATGAATTTAAAGATGTTTAAGAAGTGAGTCAAAAATAAACGATATAATGAAAAAGGGAAATTTGTGAGCGGGGCACCGTGGCAGTTTAAATTGTTATTCTCTCAAGCACTCATTCATTAAATCACTCAATTACTTAATAGGTATATAGATTATTCATTTTTAATTAAGAATAGACGATGAAACTCAAGATAAAAATATTTACAACCAGCCTTTTAGTCGCTTCAAGTATGATGCTGACTAACTGTAGCTTGGACATTAAGAATCCGAACGGCCCAACCGACGCTCAGATTTTATCAACACGTGACGGTCTTATTACTTTAAGTGTGGGGTTACGTCAGAATTATTCAACGACAGCATTGAGTGCCTTGGTTTTAACCCCTGGTACTACATCACGTGAAATCAAAGGAATTACCACTTTTACAAACATCATTGAAATAGAGGCAGGCGGAACCGCTTTGCCTACATTCAATGGTAACGTATTAGGGGTATGGTCTAGAATGTTTCGTATCATGGGCATGGCCGATGATATTATTGCAAGTGCTCCTGGAGCTTTAGCAAGTGATGCTGCCCTTAAAAGTGGTATTGTAGCCCATGCTAATTTATTCAAAGCAATGGCATTGGGCGGTTTGGCAACTTCTTTTGAAAAACTGCCATTACAGACAGATAAATTAGGACAAGCCATTTATGCTGACCGTACAGAGGCATTAAAATTAGCCGTAAAATTATTAGACGAAGCCGTAACAATGGTATCGACGACAGCCCCTTCGGCTGAGTTTAAGACTAAAGTTACAGGAGCAGACTTTGACCTTATTAATACCATTCAAGCTTATCGTGCAAGATACAACATGATGCTTGGCAACTTTGACGCAGCCATCGCAGCCGCTAATGCGGTGGATTTGTCAAAGAAGTCATCATTTGTTTTTTCTTCACAAAGTCAGAATCCAATTTATACTGCTACGCAAATCAGCAAAGATTATGCTCCGCGTGATAACTTTGGCTTACCTACCGCTTTGGTAGATGTTGATGACAAGCGTCTAGCTTTCTATTTAGCTACGCCAGATGTAGTAGTAGGAGGGGAGAAGTTAAAAAGACTCGTAGGTTTTTTTGATGCCGTTGATCGTCCTATTCCAGTGTATTTGCCAGACGAAATGCGTTTAATCAGAGCAGAAGCAAATCTTAGAAAAGCTACCCCAGACCTTGTAACAGCCTTGGCTGATATCAATGCCGTAAGAACACAAGCTTCGGGAGATGCCTTTGGCGTAAATGCAGGATTATCAGCTTACGCTGGTGCAGTAACTAAAGATGCTTTATTAATTGAAGTATATAAACAACGTTGTGCCGAGTTGTTTATGACAGGATTGAGATTAGAAGACAGTCGTCGTTTTGGAAGACCTGCTCCACCAGCAAGTTTGATAGAACGTACACGTAATTTCTACCCATATCCTGATCAAGAAAGGTTGACGAACCCAAATACGCCAACCGACCCAAGTATTTAATCATCATAAACTAATATATGCCAAATAATAGGGCAAGCGAAAGCTTGCCCTTTATTGTTTTATATTGTGCCTCTTCGAGATACTATATGAACCTTTCGAAGAGCAAAGTCTAGCATCCTGTGTCTGAAAATCCAAATATATCAGCCTCCTAAAGTCCTTTAGTCCAAAATCCTCCAGTCCTAAAGTCCAAAAACAAATCTACTCAACAGTAACAGACTTAGCCAAGTTTCTAGGTTGGTCTACATTACAGCCTCTTAATACCGCAATATGATACGAAAGTAGTTGTAATGGAATAGTGGCCACTAACGGAATCAAAGCCTCGTGCATGGCAGGGATTTCGATAGTATAATCAGCCATCGTTGGAATCAATTTATCACCTTCTGTTACAATAGCAATTACTTTTCCTTTTCTGGCTTTTACTTCTTGAATGTTTGATACTACTTTTTCGTAAGAGCTATCTTTAGTAGCAATAAACACGACAGGCATTTCCTCATCAATCAAAGCAATAGGGCCATGTTTCATTTCTGCCGCAGGATACCCCTCTGCATGGATATATGAAATTTCTTTAAGCTTCAATGCTCCCTCTAGTGCTACAGGGAAGTTATAGCCACGACCAAGATAGATAAAGTTACGCGAGTCTTTAAACTGCTCGGCAATTACTTTGATTTTCTCGTCTGTCTTCAGAACCGTTTCTATTTTTGAAGGAATACGTTCTAATTCAAACAATAATCTTCTGAAAGTGTCTTCGTGTAAAGTTCCTTTTTTACGAGCAACCGCAATAGCCATCATCGCCAGCACTGTTACTTGTGCCGTAAAGGCTTTGGTTGAAGCCACACCGATTTCAGGGCCAGCATGCGTATAAGCACCTGCATGGGTAGCTCTTGGAATAGATGATCCTACCACATTACAAACACCAATGATGGTTGCACCTTTAGATTTTGCCAGTTCAATTGCTGCTAGCGTATCGGCTGTTTCTCCTGACTGTGAAATTGCAATCACGAAATCTCCTTCTTTGATGATAGGGTTACGATAACGGAATTCAGAAGCATATTCTACTTCTACGTTAATACGTGCCAATTCTTCAAAAATATATTCTGCTACTAAACCAGCGTGCCATGATGTACCACAGGCCACAATCACGATACGCTTTGTTTTAGCTAATTTTTCAACATAATCACGTAAACCGCCTAATACTAAAAGACCACTGTCAGCATTCACACGACCACGCATACAATCAGCTACAGAACGAGGTTGCTCATAGATTTCTTTGAGCATGAAATGTTCATAACCTCCTTTTTCAATCGCCTCAAGCTCTAATTCTACTGTTTGGATATAGGGTGATTGAAGGATATTATCAATGTTTTTCACCGTTAATTCTCCTTCACGCACTACTGCCAATTCGTAATCATTCAAATAAATTACTTCGTTGGTATATTCTATAATCGGCGTGGCATCTGAAGCAAAAAAGAATTCACTATCGCCCACACCAATTACTAATGGAGAGCCTTTGCGGGCAGCAATTAATTGAGAAGGGTTAGTAGCATCCATAATAACGATAGCATAGGCACCTACTACCTCTTTCATCGCCAAACGAACGGCCTCTTCAAGCAAACAACCAGTATTTACTTGTATATCTTCAATAAAATGGATAAATACCTCTGAATCTGTATCGGAATGAAAAATATGCCCTTTTTTGATAAGGTTTTTCTTGATAGAAGAATAATTTTCTATGATACCATTATGAATAATGGCTAAGTTTTTGGAAGCAGAGTAATGTGGATGAGCATTTACGTCGTTCGGCTCGCCGTGGGTTGCCCAGCGCGTATGCCCTATACCAATGTTACTGTGAAGGTTTTCGTTTGTAAGGGCTTCTTCAAGGTCTTTTACCTTTCCTTTCTTTTTGTAAACATTTAGTCCATCGTTCAATAAAGCAATACCTGAACTATCGTATCCACGGTATTCTAAACGTTTTAATCCCTTGATAATTAAAGGATAGGCTTCACGATGCCCAATATAAGCCACAATGCCACACATATATTTATAGTTTAATTGGTTAGCACTATTGCTTCTGTATAGATGATTATAAGAGGTAATCAGCCAGAAGAAGAAATAGTCAGTAATATATTGCCACAAAAATAGAGCGGAGAATCCATATTATGGTTCTCCGCTCCAGAATAATTTCAAGAAATTACAGATTATTTTGTAACGTAAGTATAATAAACTTTCAGCTTGATATTATTACGGTCGAAAATCGCACGTGTAACATCAGGGTTTAGTACACTTTTACCTAAGACTGGTCCCCTTGCTCCGGTAGTAGAATTTGTTGCAAATAGCGTAGGAGTAATCATCCAACCATTATTGTTTTTTCTACCCGCTAAAATGTTTTGTAAAGAACTCGTTACATTAAAGGAATACTCATTTGTCCTACTTGCGTAAGATGTTGTTGTACCTTCACCCAATACAAAAGAAAAACTGCCTTCTCCCGTCGTTGTTGTTCTGAGTGGCCTATTAGCAGGCGTTGTTTCTACCAGTATTAAATCACTTGGGTAAGTATATCCTGCGGGGTTACCTTTAGGCTCAAGGATTAATAGAGCTTTGTTGATAGCGATGTCTTTATTATTTTTTAGTTTCAATAAATTGGGGAATTTTACTTTTATCCCAACTCCTGTCCCCGACTGTAAATACGCTTCATTATTAGTCTGGCTACTTGGTAAAATATCAGTTGCCTTAGTTAATTTACTTATTGTTGTACCAGTACGAGTAGGCGTTATTTTATTGTATCTTGCATTAAAGCTCGTTCCGTCTGCATTTGTGATAGCCACATAAAAATTATTAGATTTTGTAGTATCAACCGTCACGGTACTATCCAAAGTATTAGCAGTGTTTCTTACGGTATAGGTATATTTATAGTGATAATAAAGTTGCATTTGAACTCCTCCTGATGAGAAACCCACAATTGCCGCATTATTATTACTTTCAGAAACCAGTGCTAGCCCTCTCACAATTTCTTTGAATCCAGTACCTACTAATGCTTCAGTTTTAGCGATGTCTCTTTGACTTTCTAAAAACTTCACAAAAGATGGCTCGGTGATTGGTATTCTAAGCGAGTCAAATTTACCTGTAGTACCTTGAATTACTCTTTTATCTCTGATAGGGCGAATTTTTACATTATTTAATTGACCAATCGGAGTAGGATTCAACGCTGGAGCAGTACTGTTGTTATAATAAACAACGGTAGGGTCGAGGGTCGCGGTAGATGCTAATTGATATAATTTGAAACTTTGATTTTGAAGCGTATCTCCTTGAACAAAACTATACGGTAAAATCAAGCGAATAGAGTCATTTTTAGAAGGGTACGTTATCCATTTTACATTACTTCTGCCAGCAGTATCTACGTTAGAACGAATGGTATCTGCTGTTAAGTTTGATATTTGGAAATAGGCTGTAGCTTGTACAGCACCCAAAGTAGGATCAATTAAACGACCCACCAAAAGATTACTGGTACTATAGCTAGCGATAGAATCTAGTAATACTGTAGAAGCATCCACTGTTAAGGTATCAGTATATAGTAAGCCAATGTCTTCAACAAAAACATCTGAACCTACCCCTTTAGGGTCTTCACAGGCAGATAAAATGGCTAAAAAAGAAAAGAAAACACCAAAAATGAATGCTTTACGCACTTGCCAACTCCGTGTAAATATTGTAGTAACTGTCAATACTCTCTTCTGGAACGTATTCCAATTTTTTTGCGGGTAATTCATTAAAAATAGTGTTAAATTTCTCAGATACTTCTTCTTCCATCGTAATCACGACGTCGGCATATTCTACGCCAATCTTAACAAAACCTTGGTAATCTGCTGACTCTAAACTTCCCAGCATATCATCTTCAACATTCAACATTTTTACTTTATCATATAACCCTTCAAGAGCAAATTTATGAGCAAAGTCGTTGTTGAAAATAGAAAATACCGTTTTAGAATCTTTAAACATAGGGTCATTTCTGTAAGTAGTCTTTAAATACAAAGGTATTAAAGCCGTCATCCAGTCGTTACAATGTACTATATCAGGAGACCATCCCAATTTTTTTACAGTTTCAAGCGCGCCTTTACAGAAAAATATTGCACGCTCATCGTTATCTGCATAAAATCTGTCTTCTTTGTCGGTAAAAACGTACTTTCTTTGAAAATAGTCTTCGTTATCGATAAAATATACCTGTAATTTTGCCGATGGCAAAGAGGCTACTTTAATTGTTACGGGCTTATCGTCGTCACCAACTGGTACCGTAAACCCAGATAACCTTACTACTTCATGAAGTCGGTTTTTACGTTCATTAATTAACCCGAAACGAGGCACTAAGATTCTTATTTCAAACCCTTTTTCCTGCATAGCAGCAGGGAGTTTTCTAACAAAATTAGCTACTTGAGTCGTAGAGAGAAAAGGGTCAACTTCACTGGCAACGTAAAGGATACGCAATTTAGACATTGTTGTCGTTGTTAGGAGCTTTGATGTTGTTAAAAAGTGTTAAAGGAGCATAGTAGTTGATGTAGTTGATGATTTTATTGAATGAAATCTTTCGATTTCACCAAAGCAATAAATACTTATTTGCCAGAATCTAAACAACAAACATTCTTGACTGAATTACCTAAAAACTACTAAAACAAAAAGTCAAAGCAAGAAGGATTCACATAAAAATTATGCAAAAATATAAAAAAAATACGGAAATTCCACAAAAAATTGAACGCGAATGTGTTTACAATGAATAACAACACGCATAAAGTTGTATCAATAACACATTTTTTTGTTCATTTAAACCCGAAAAATTAAAGAATAGAATATTATGCAAGTATTTTTTGAGATTAAGACTTTACAAGCATATTTACAAAATCAGCGTAAGTCAGGAAAAACAATCGGCTTTGTGCCTACCATGGGAGCACTCCATCAAGGGCACTTGTCGCTGATTGAAACTGCTAAAAACCAAAATGATGTAGTAGTTTGTAGTATTTTCGTCAATCCTACCCAATTTAACAATCCGCATGATTTAGCGGTATATCCTCGTACATTGGAAGCTGATTGTAAAATGCTGGAAGAGGTAGCTTGTGATATAGTTTTTGCTCCGAGTGCCTCAGAAATGTACCCGAGCTTGCCCACCTTAAAATTTGATTTTGGTACACTTGAAAATGTCATGGAAGGAAAGTTTCGTCCTGGGCATTTTAATGGCGTTGGTATAGTAGTTTCAAAATTATTTAACATTATACAGCCCAATAAAGCATATTTTGGACAAAAAGATTTACAGCAATGTGCCGTAATCAATTGTTTAGTCAAAGATTTGAGCTATTCGCTTGACTTGGTGATTTGCTCTACGCAAAGAGAAAGCGATGGACTGGCGATGTCGTCGAGGAATCGGAATTTAAGCGAAGACCAACGAGTAATAGCCCCAGAGATTTATAAATCTTTATCGGCTGCGGGTGAATTACTAAAGACTAAATCATCAACAGAAGTCAAACAGTTTGTAACAGATTATTTTGAGGTAATTGAAGATATCGAATTAGAATATTTTGAGATTTCAGACTTTGAAACCTTATTGCCTATTGAGGAACTTTTGGAAGGAAAAACGGCTTTGTGTATTGCGGCTTTCTTGGGCAAAACCAGATTGATTGATAACATAATTATTTGAAATAGTCAATCATTAGGAAGCTGTAAAAATAATCTATCTTTGTATCATAATTTTCAAAGAGTAGGTTAATACTGTTTGATATTCACGTTTATTAAAAAATTATTATGTTTCTTCATGTAATGAAATCAAAGCTCCACAGAGTAAAAATTACTCAAGCGGAGTTGAATTATGTCGGAAGTGTCACGATTGACGAGGACCTGATGGATGCCGCCAATTTGATTGAAAATGAAAAAGTACAAATTGTAAATAATAACAATGGCGAGCGTTTTGAAACGTATGTAATTAAAGGAGAACGTGGCTCGGGTACTGTTTGTTTGAACGGAGCCGCAGCCAGAAGAGCCCAAGTTGGCGATATTGTTATTATTATTGCTTATGCCATCATGACAGATGAGGAGGCTCGCGTGTACAAACCGAGTTTGGTCTTTCCTGATGATAATAACAGATTGGTAAATTAGTGTATTGCTGTGATTCTTGTTCAAATTGAGTATTGGTAAAATTGCCAATTGATTATTTACCAATACTCAATTCCTATTTGTTGACTTCTCTTATGAAAAAAATACTTCAATATACCATTTCGCTAGTTTTGGCGGGAGGTTTGCTTTGGTTTGTGTTTAAAGACATTAGTTTGTCTGAAATGCTTGACGAGTTCCGAAAAGCAGATTATAAATGGTTGATGCTTTCTGCAATTTTGTCAATCATCGCCCATGTCAGCAGAGCCCTCCGCTGGAAAATGCTAATGAAACCCCTTGGATACCAACCATCCACTTTTAATACAACCCTCGCCGTTTTTATTGGCTACTTTGCTAATTATGTCATCCCCAGAATGGGAGAGGTGTCGCGATGTGGAAGTTTGAAAAAAACCGATGATATTCCTTTTGAAAAATCATTTGGGACAGTATTGACGGAAAGAATTTTCGACGTAGTATCCTTGTTGATAGTATTATCTTTAAACTTAATTTTAGAGTTTGATAAGCTTCAGCATTTTTTTATGGAACAGTTCGCTTCAAAAATATATCTGATAGTTGGGCTGTTGGCATTTTTAGCCGTAGCAGGCATTATAGGAATCTATTTGTTTAGAAAATACCAGCAAAGGCTATCAGATGTACCAGTACTTGGTAAAATAGTAGGCTTTTTGAATGGTTTATTAGATGGCTTGATGA
Source organism: Arcicella aquatica (assembly GCF_034928825.1). Taxonomy (NCBI): domain Bacteria; kingdom Pseudomonadati; phylum Bacteroidota; class Cytophagia; order Cytophagales; family Flectobacillaceae; genus Arcicella; species Arcicella aquatica. The sequence continues at coordinate 36,280 of NZ_JAYFUL010000028.1, forward strand.
GCATCAAAAAAATCGAAAAGCCGTTTCTCTTTATCTTTTTATCAGCCAATATTTGGGTAATGTACTGGCTTTCGGCCTATGTACTTTTCTTTGCGATTCCCGAAACCACCCATTTAGGTTTATTAGCTGGGCTGACTGTACTAACGATGGGCTCATTTGGAATGGCTGCGCCAACCCAAGGAGGCATTGGCCCTTTTCATTTTTTGGTAGGAAACGCCTTAGTGCTTTATGGCTTGCCACAGAAAGACGGTATTATTTTAGCTACTTTTATACATGGTTCGCAAATGGTTACGTTGTTAGCTTTAGGGGCACTAAGTTTCTTGATTACCTTATTTATTAAACCGAAAACTGATGACACAAGACAAAGTAGTAACCCTTAATGAAGTAATAGAACGAGCGGAAAATTGGCAAAGTGAAGGCAAAAAAATAGTTTTTACCAATGGCTGTTTTGACATCGTGCATTTAGGGCATATTGATTATTTAGAAAAGGCTAGAAACCTTGGTGATAAGCTAATTTTAGGATTGAATACTGATGCATCCGTAAAGCGTTTGAAAGGTGAAAGTCGTCCTGTTGTGAATGAATATGCTCGGTCAAGAATGATGGCAGCATTTGAATTTATCGATGCTGTGGTGCTTTTTGATGAGCCTACTCCCAAAGAATTAATCGAAAAAGTGAAACCCGATATTTTAGTGAAAGGGGATGATTATACCATTGAAACTATTGTAGGGGCAGATTTTGTTATAGAGAAAGGAGGGGAAGTAAAAACCATACCTTTGGTAAAAGGTTATTCTACCACTTCATTAATAGAAAAAATTAAACAAATTTAATAATTAACAAAGTAGTGATTGGTAAATAGTGATTTTAAATTGTATTGATTACTTAGTCCATTGTAAAATATACAATACTATTGTATAAATTAATTACGAGTTATTAATATTCAAAACTCATCACTCATAATTCATAACTTTTACTTATGATAGGCATATATTTAATTACCTTGGTTTTTGCAGGAATTGGAATGTTCGTGCAATGGAGATTAAAAAGTAAATTTCAAAAGTATTCAGAAATTGGTTTGGCAAATGGATTGTCTGGACAAGAGATTGCAGATAAGATGTTGCGTGATAATGGCATTTACGATGTAAGAATTATTTCTGTAGAAGGACAATTAACCGACCATTATAACCCAGCTGACAAAACGGTTAATTTAAGTCCTGATGTATATTATGGCAGGAGTGCTTCTGCGGCAGCAGTAGCAGCCCACGAATGCGGACACGCTGTTCAGCACGCTAAGGCTTATTCTATGTTACAGTTTCGTAGTGCAATGGTGCCAGTATTGAGCATTGCTAGCAACTTTATGCCCATGGCATTGATGATTGGGGTAATGCTTTTGTATTTTACTGGTAATAAATTAGTATTGACTATCGGTGTGGCGATGTTTGCTTTGGCTACTTTATTCAGCTTTATTACGTTACCTGTAGAATTTGATGCTTCAAGAAGAGCCTTAGCTTGGATGAGCCAACGCAATGTGGTAACACAACGCGAACACGAAATGGCAAAAGATGCACTTTGGTGGGCAGCAATGACTTACGTAGCAGCAGCTTTGGGTATGTTAGCACAGTTGTTATATTATGTGTCTTTACTCTCTGGGAGAAGAAGCAATGATTAACTAGATTGTTATTAGTTAATTGACTATAAACATTAGTCATCCTGAATTTATAAATCAAAAAAGCGGTCAAAATTAATTTTTTGACCGCTTTTTTGATGATTTATATTCCCCCGAATTCCTACTGTTTGAGCGAAGCGAGTTTAGGAATTCTTGATTTTTTTGTTACTTTTTGCATCAAGGCAAAAAGTAAGGTCGAGTATAAATCCAAAAATCTCTGAAATCTTTTAAAATTTACTGATTTATGATAAAATTCGGGATGACTCATGTTTATAAGTAATCACCAATGTTTACTTAGCAAGTTTACTATTTTTATAACCATACATAAAATAGATAACCAAGCCGATAGCAAGCCAGATTAAGAAGATTGTCCAGTTAGTAATACCTAGCTCAGTCATTAAATAAAGGTTTGTCAGAATCCCTAAAACTGGTAAAATCGAGAATTTGTGCATATACGCAAGTACTGCTAAACCAGCCCATACTAACCAAAAAACAATTAAAAGTGGTTTGGTTTCAAGTTCCGAGAAGAATACATTGTTATTAATAGTAAAAGCCAGTGCAATAATTAATAATGGACCAACTATAAATTGCCCATTCAAATAAGGGATTTTGAATTTAGCATCTTTAGATAAACCTTGATAATCTAAGTATAGCACGCCTCCACAAACCAAAATAAAGGCAAAGAATGTTCCTACACTGGTTAAGTCAACAAAGAAGCCCATATCCAAAAACAACGAAGGAACAGCTACTACAAAGCCAGTAACAATAGTGGCAAAACTTGGCGTTTTGAATTTAGGGTGAATTTTTGAAAAACGTTTCCAAAGTAAACCATCACGACTCATCGCCATCCAGATTCTTGGTTGCCCCATCTGATAAACTAATAAAGCACTTGTAATGGCTACTACGGCTGAAACCGAAATAATACCCGCCATGAAATCGAAATTGATTTTTTGGAAAACATACGCCAAAGGGTCATCAACTTTTAATTCAGTATAATTCACCATGCCCGTTAATACTAAAGTAATACAAACGTATAATACAGCACAGATTACTAGACAGTAAATCATCGCTCTTGGTAAATCTCGTTGTGGATTTTTACATTCCTCCGCTGTGGTAGAGATTGAATCAAAGCCAATAAAAGCAAAGAATACTGAGGCTACGCCACCTAATACACCCTGCACTCCATTAGGAGCAAATGGTGACCAGTTTTCGGGTTTAACATAAAACGCTCCTACGGAAATTACGAGTAGAATGACCACTAATTTTAATACAACCAAAAAATTACTAGCAGCTCTTGATTCTTTCATTCCCACATATACCAATGATGTTACGAGCATCGTAATAACCCCTGCTGGCAGGTCGATTAGCAACTTGATATTCCCTAAAACAGGGGCATGTTCATAAGCCTTTGCAGCGAATATGTCGCTATCGGTTTGTTTGGCAGTAACATCCAGGCTAGCCAAAAATGCCTTATGAGCTGTGCCATAATCTATCGTCAGATAATCTGGAAAGTTTATGCCAAAACCATGAAGCATACCCACGAAGTATTCAGACCATGAGATGGCTACTACCATATTAGATACAGCATATTCCAGAATCAATGCCCAACCGATAATCCATGCGAAAATCTCGCCAAATGAAACATAAGCATACGTATAGGCACTCCCAGAAACGGGCACCATTGAAGCGAATTGTGCGTAGCAGAGTGCTGTGAAAATACAAGCAATAGAAACGAAGACAAAAAGTAATGAAACTGCTGGGCCGCCCTCAAAGCTTGCTCTGCCAATTGTACTAAAAATACCAGCCCCGATGATGGCTGCAATACCGAATGAAGTAAGGTCTCTGACTCCAAGAATCTTCACTAATCCCCCCCCGTGCGAGTCTTCGCTTTGTTGTAAAACGTTATTAATAGATTTGCGTCTGAAAATAGAATTGTCTGACATTTAGTTTGAAGTTAAGTATTTGCCATTGAAAATATTCTTAAATCTAAACAAGTAAATTGATAATGCCATAAATAATTAAGATAGATTCGTATTTCAAAAAATCAAATTATCTTTGCATTTAGATCATTGTAGTATTTCAAGGTTATTTGAAATATAATCAATTCTCATGAACCCAGTCTGTTATAAGCTTGAAGAAATAAGTGAAATTCCAATAAATAAAAATGAAGCACTTTGCTCTAAAATAGCTAAAATTCCTTTATGAATCAAATCGCAGTAGTCATTTTAAATTATAATGGTCAAAAACATTTAGCTGATTTTTTACCCTCTGTTATACAATTCTCATCTTGTGCTACAATATACATTGCAGACAATGCTTCTACTGATGATTCGCTGGCATTATTAAAAACTGAATTTCCGACAGTTAATATTATTGAGCTTACCGAAAATCATGGCTTTGCACAGGGCTATAACGAAGCACTGGCATTGGTTGAAGCGGAGTATTATGTATTACTGAATTCAGATGTCGAGGTGACTCCCCATTGGATTGAGCCTATTATTGAACTGATGAGTAATGATAAGACTATTGCGGCTTGTCAACCTAAGATAAAGGCTTATGCCCAAAAAAGTCATTTTGAATATGCAGGAGCCGCAGGAGGATTTATTGATCATCTGGGCTATCCTTTTTGCCGTGGAAGAATTTTTCAAGAAATAGAAGAAGACTTAGGGCAATATAATGATACCAAAGAAGTATTTTGGGCTACGGGTGCGTGTATGTTCGTAAGGGCAGATGTGTTTCATCAAGTAGGGGGCTTTGATGGAGACTTCTTTGCACACATGGAAGAAATCGACCTTTGTTGGCGAATACACCATGCGGGGTATAAAGTATATACTTGCGGTACGTCTGAAGTATTTCATGTAGGCGGAGGCACTTTACACAAATCGAATCCTTATAAAACTTTTCTGAATTTCAGAAACGGTTTGGCAATGCTGTATAAGAACCACCCAGAAGAAGGCTTTGCCTTGGCTATTTTAACCAGATTAGTGCTAGATGGTGTGGCTGGAATAAAGTTTTTGTTCTTTGATACATGGCAAGACTGCTGGGCTGTAGCAAGAGCCCACTTTGATTTCTATGCCCATTTCTTTAGTTGGTATAGGAAACGTAAGCAGCTTCAACGGAAAAAAAATATCAGCACCGTATATCGTAGAAATATAGTTTGGCAACATTTTATTAACGATAAAAAAACTTACCCAGAAATACCCAAGTAGATATTACAACTCCCAAACAGAAGGATTGTTGTATTGACGATGATAACGACGGATGTTCATCCAGAAGGCAAGTATCAAATAAAGAATCACTGGCGAGCCAACAGTAATAAAAGATACATATACAAAATACAAACGAATGCTACTGGTAGAGATACCTAATTTCTCACCAATTTTTGTACAAACTCCAAAAACGTGGTGTTCTACAGAGTATTTTAATTTTAAAGTATTTGGCATGGCTTTAGGTCAAAAAACTGAGTTCTAATTAATTATGTTAGAAAAACTAAAATAAAGTTACGTTGTTTAAATGGTTTATCAAAAAAAAATAGCGTTGTATAAAACGTATTTTTAAGACTTATATTATTTTAATAATTAATTGTATTGAAATGGTGTAATTTAATATAAATATAGTTATATTAAATTTTTTATTTTTTAAAAAATATTTGTTTAAAAATAGGAATACACAAAATTATACTTACATTTGGGTATTAATAGTAACAAGAGTGACAAGTTTTTAGTACAAAGTAATTAGTTTTCAAGAGTCCGTTGGTTCCCTTAGATTCAATTCTCCTTGATTATCACATGCTTCGAATATCAATCTTAACTTTTATGGCTATTAATTATCAGAAGGCAGTCATGATGCTTTTGATAACTATTTGTATCATTATCAAACATTCTTTTTTACGTCATGCAAACAGGAACAGTTAAATTTTTTAATGAAAGCAAAGGCTTCGGCTTTATAGTTGACAGTGAAAGTGGACAAGAAATATTTGTTCACGTAACGGCATTAGGTGGAATTCATTTGCGCCAAGATGACAAAGTTTCATTCGATATCGTAGAAGGTAAAAGAGGTCTTAACGCTGCCAATGTTAAGAAATTGTAGTTAGTGTAAGTGCTGTTTTAGTGGATTCAATATGAAAGAATCGTAAAATAAAGTTCAGTACAGTATTATTGTGAATAAATTTAAAGTTTTGGTTTCATTACAAATGTAGCAGAACTTATTGTAGACCTGTTTGCTATGTTGCTTGGGATTAAAATTTTAATTCTATTTAGGTTATAAATTACTTCTTAACTATTTAAATTTTAAGAGTAAAAGGCGAAAGCCGAGTTAGCGAGACAAATCTTTCTTCTTTTAGAGGATTTAAACATATTAGTTTTGCATATATTGATTACCAGTATAATCAGAACAAACCGTAGTATTTTTTATTTTTTCAATTTTTTTTATATCAATTTTTATGCAAACTGGTAAAGTTAAATTTTTCAACGAATCTAAAGGCTTTGGATTTATCGTTGATGATGAGTCTAATGAAGAAATCTTTGTTCACGTAACAGGATTATCTGGCACAACGATTCGTGAAAATGACTCTGTTTCTTTCGACGTACAAGAAGGAAAGCGTGGCTTAAATGCTGTGAATGTGAAGAGAATCTAATTTTTTTTAGATAGATAGTCATTTAAAACCCTGGCCTTTTTAGGTTGGGGTTTTTGTTTTTTATAAATTGTCGCTTTCTCATTAAAAAATTTTTTAAGCAGATGATGACACAAGTAGAACATATCGGAATAGCAGTAAAAGACTTGGGTATTTCTAACGAATTATTCTCTAAACTTTTGGGTGTACAGCCATTTAAGCAGGAGGAGGTGGCATCTGAAGGAGTGATTACTTCATTTTTTCAGGTAGGACAAACAAAGATTGAATTACTGGAAGGCACTCATGAGAATAGTCCGATAACAAAGTTTATCGACAAAAAAGGAGAAGGTATCCATCATATCGCTTTTGAAGTAGCCAATATTTATGAGGAGATGGAAAGATTAAAAGGAGAGGGCTTTACCTTGTTGAATGAAGTACCAAAAGATGGAGCAGATAATAAATTAGTATGTTTTCTACATCCCAAAGGTACGAATGCTGTATTGGTAGAACTTTGTCAGAGTAAAGTTTTAAAAACATGAGTCATCCCGAATTTTAAAATCATAAAAAATCGGTCGAAATTAGTTTTTCGACCGATTTTTTATGATTGATGGGCAACGAATTCCTACTGTTTGAGCGAAGCGAGTCGGTTCGCCGATGCGATTAGGAATTCTTGATTTTTTTACGGTCCGCCGTTGCGGTTACTTTTTGCATCAAGGCAAAAAGTAAGTACGAGAATAAATCCAAAAAACATTGAAATCTTTTAAAACTTGCTTTTCCAAGAGAAAATTCGGGATGACTCATGAATCTCGAAAGCAACAAATACTAATATCTCTTAACTTTCAATTCTTGTAAACCTCCATCAAAATTAATGTTGATTTTTTTGCTAGCTTTTTCAAAATTTGGTGTTTCCCAATGTCCATTTTTTTGAATAAATCCATCAAAATCTTTAGAGTTTAGTCCACCATCAATATCTATTCTACAACCAACAGCCTCTGGAATATTAAATTCGATAGAAGTCAAGCCTGATTCTACTTGTACATCTAAATTATCTACTTTGTCTCCTAGTTTAACATCCGTTTCAGTTACACCAGTTTTAATAGAAAGTTTTTTGACTTTATATTCACTCAAATCGAAGTCTGCTTTGCCTGCCCCAAATTCAAAATTCATATCCCACAATACACTTGGGTTTAACTTTAAATTGATTTTGTTATGATTATCATCGCTAAGGTTAAAATGATTTTTCTTTCCTTTTAAAGCAAAAGCAATATTTGGATTGCTAGAATCGCCTGTTTTTTTAAGCGAGATATTACCAAAATTTAAGTCAGCATCAGCTTCTACTAAATCGTTTGAAGCACCATTAATGACAAACTCTGCTGCACCACCTGTAAATTCAAACGTTGCAGATTTAACCTGTGGGCTCATTGATTCTACAAGTTTTTGCTTTGTTCCATTAAAATGATATTCCTCATTATCATTATTATTATCCTCATTGTCATCATCATTCAAGTCAATATGAACATCATGGTCGTTGAAAGCATGCTCTACCTTTTCTTTACAGCTCCTTACAATAACGATAGGAATAGCTATGCAAAGTAAAATAATGGTAATGACAGTAGCTGAACGACTGCTTTTGCCAATAAAAGCAACCAAGCCTAAATAGATTAACAAAAGTGGCCATAGTCTTGAGATTTCGTGCCAATTGATATTAAACCAACCAAACTCTTTTCCTAGAAATAGGAAACCAAGCAAGATTAAAAATCCTCCGGTAAAAATACTTTTTGAATTCATCGTTAAAAGCGTTTAAGTTTTGAAGCCGTTATCAATAACCGTTGTCATATATTGATAACGGCCTCAAAATGTCGATTTAGAAGTTAGTTTTGTCGTTATCGTTATTGAAGTTAATCTTATCTTTTTCTTTGAAGATAATATAACCACCCACACCGATTAAAATAAGAGGCCAGAATTTGCCAAAGTCAAAATCAGGAATCCATTCGTCTAATAAGAATATCGTACCTAATACTATTAAAATAATGCCCCAAACTTTGCTTGAATCCTTTTTCATGTTAGTAAATGTTGTTGAGTTAAAATTTGAATCTTCTGGAGTACTTGTTGTTTCCCACTGATGTTTTACTGGCAATGCTATCCACAAGATAATATACATCCAGAAAAAAATACCATGAGTAAATATTAAACCCAAAAATAAAAGTAATCTGACTATTGATACATCAAAGCCGAAGCGTTCTGCTAGTCCAGCTGCTACACCCCCTAATTGTCCTTTTGAAGGTATGCGATAAAGAGAATCGTTCATGGTTGTCGTTGTTTAGTTTTTTTGTTTAGAGTTTTATAAAAATAGATTTAACAATAATTTTAAATAGTTCTTTTCGTTTGATGGATGAAATTTATACCGACCTTAAAGATTATCAATCTGAAAATGAATAGACGGTACATTTTACTTTATGAATGGATTTTTTTGATGGCGAGTTTTAAAATAAAAAAATCCTTTGAGCGTTTTGGCCCAAAGGATTTTTAATGATGCTGTAAGTAAGTTATGGCTTTTTGAGTTTGAGTTTGGCTTCTTCTACCTTTTTTTGCTGATTCACAAGCCCTTCATTCATCAATAGCTGATCTTTTTTGTTTTGTTCTACTTCCATTTGTAGTCTTTCTAGCTCAAGTCTATTTTCTTCTATCTTCAACAAAAGCCTATCTTTTTCTTTTTTATTGTTTTCAATGGCTCTTGTCAGTTTGTCGGAAGTCGTTACAGATTTAAGTTGTCTCGTTTTAATATCTTCCACATTCTTTTCTTCTATTCTCACCTCTTCATGGCGTTTTAGTACCTCTACAAAATCATTCAAAATCTTTTGGGCTGCTAAATACTTAGGATGCGAACCATTCACATATACCTCGTCGCCAAAACCTATTGAGAGGAAAATTTTACTTCTCCCTCTTTCGGTCGTAATTTTACTGACCACCATCACGGGGTCTGGCGAAATACTTGATATTCTAGCGCCCGTAATTCTAAAAACATTATTTCTACCTACTTCTACAATTCCGTATTTGGCAAGTTCATTTTGCCAACTTTGTTTGATGTACTTATCTTCGATAGAAACAGTTGTATATACTCCTTCTTTGGTGGCTCTATCTATTTCTTGGGTTCCCGAGAATACTTGTGCACGAATACTTTGAATACTTATTAATAAAATAAAAACTAAACACAGCTTTTTCATAAATAAAAAGAATGGTTATTGAAGCTGTTTAAACTTTCCGTTTCTTAGGTGAAAGTATTGTATTTTTGAATTGATTTTTTCAAAATTTTCAAAGCATAGCATCGCTACGTTGAGTAAATTTTGGAACAAGCTATTCTAAAAGACTTAGTTTAACCCGAAAGGGAAAGTTTAAACAGCTTCATTATAAATGATTTGGTTAAATGCTTTTGCAAGTTAAGATGCTAAGGTTGTTTCAACAAAATAAGCCAACGTTAAATTAACCTATAATACCGATTAACTTGTAGATAATTTTAGATAGATTTATAAAAACAATCATCAAATATCCAATGAAATTAAAATTACTTCTCTTTTTCAGCGTCATTGCCCATTTGGCGGTGGCTCAAAATACAGATTGGTCTTTAAAAGGCTTTTCTAAACCCAAAGAAAATCCAATTTTAATGGCCGACTCTAGCTATGTGTTTGCTTGTCCGATGACTAATACGTCGGTAAAATGGCAAAAAGCAGATGTTTTTAATCCCGCAGCTATTGTTAGAAACGGAAAAGTATATGTTTTATTTCGAGCAGAAGATATACCCGGCACAAAAATAGGCTTTCGTACTTCTAGGATAGGGCTAGCAGTGAGCAATGATGGCATTCATTTTACAAGAAGAAAAACGCCCGTATTATTTCCTGCGAAAGACGAATTTTCTAAATATGATAATCCTGGGGGATGCGAAGACCCACGGATTGTACAACGGGCAGATGGTACGTATGTCGTAGCCTATACTGCTTGGAATAGAGATGTTGCCAGACTTTGTATTGCAAGTTCTAAAGACTTAGTTCATTGGAAAAAACATGGCCCTGCTTTTGGAAAAGCCTATGATGGTAAATTCGTGAATATATGGTCGAAGTCAGGTTCAATTGTTACTAAAATGGAAAATGGTAAGATTACGGCTACTAAAATTAAGGGTAAATATTGGATGTATTGGGGAGAAAAAGGAGTTAATATCGCCACTTCCGATGATTTAATTAATTGGACACCGCTAGTAGAAACAAACGGAGAATTGAAATTTGTCATCAATACCAGAGCAGGGAAGTTTGATAGCGATTTAACAGAACCTGGCCCGCCAGCGATATTGACTGACAAAGGAATTTTATTATTATACAATGGCAAGAATGCCAACGGAGACACAAGGGACATGAAACTTCCTGCCGAAACCTATTCGGGTGGGCAAGTACTTTTTGATGTCAACGACCCTACAAAAGTGATAGAAAGACTTGATGAATGTTTTATCAAACCAAATTTGCCTCATGAGATGCGTGGGCAATACAAAGCTGGCACTACCTTTATTGAAGGCTTGGTCTTTTTTAAGCAAAAATGGTTTCTATATTATGGCACTGCCGATAGTATGGTGGGTGTTGCTGTGAAAAATGGTTTGTAAAATAGCTTTTATACACCATTTATCCCTAGCGAGGGACTTAAGTCCCTCGCTAGGGATAAGGCTTGAAAACTCATGGTATGACAACCAAATTAATCCTTCGCAAAGCGCACAATAAGATTAGTTACTTCAAAAATACAACGAGCAGGCTTTTTTTCGTCTGGAACAATAATCCTAAAAGGACCTCTGCCATTTGGCAGAGGTTCCCCTTCCATTTGGCCAGCTAAGATAATTACCCTATCAATAAAACTAGCATCTAATTCGGCTAACGAAAAAAGCACTTCATAACCATCAGCCCGCTTTTACGATAAGGTATTTACTTAAATTTTCACCTCTTAGCTGTTTGCCTAAAGTAACACCAGCCTTGCCTAATATTTCTGTTACAGGTACTCCCGAATATTTATAAACTTTTCCGTTGTGGTAGTACAAGAAATTTTATGATTTTAATTGATGAAGCTATGAGGAGTATTAAGCTACTGAATGACACAAATAGGATGGTTGAATATCTGACCAATACTTTGTAATTAACAAAACAGTATTGGAATTCCAGTCGAGACCGTTAAATTAGTTTGTGAATAGGTTTCTTCGTATAAAAACTATGAAAATTTCATCTTTAATCTTGGCTGCGGGTAGCTCAAGTCGTTTGGGTAGTCCTAAGCAATTGGTAGAATACCAAGGAGAAATGCTTGTAAGCAAAATTACCCGTGTGGCATTAGCAGTAACAGAAGAGGTATTAGTAGTGTTAGGAGCCAACGAAAAACTAATTCGACCTGAATTAAACAACTTACTTCAAGAAAATACCTCACGATTACAAATAAAAACCAATCCTGAATGGCATAAAGGTATGGGAAACTCTATAAGTTTTGGCGTACAAGCACTTGCAGAAAAATCAGATGCCATTTTGATACTATTGTGCGACCAACCTTTTGTAAAGCAAGGGATTATGCAAAAAATGTTGCAACTTTTTGCAAATCAACATCATTCAATCGTTGCCTGTAAGTATGCGAATCAACTGGGCGTGCCAATCTTATTTGACAAAAAATATTTTCCAAGATTAATACAATTAGATGGAGACAGCGGCGCAAAAGCAATTTTGAAGGATTATCGGGATGAAATTATAAGTATAGATTTTCCAGAAGGGATATATGATATTGACACACAGGAAGATATAAATAAGCTTAAAACGCATAATAATGCTTGAAAACAAAAAAGCCGAAGTGTTAGCTCCGACTTTTTGAAAAATAATCTCGTGGATGATAATGAGTTTTCTGGCGGGATGACTGTAAATCCAGATTATTTTTATTAATGGATCACGTTAAAATGGTGGTTAAGCACAAAGAAACAGCTTTGGCAGAGACAAGAATAACTCAATAAAATACGAATGACGGTTTTTATTTGTTATCTTACTTTAACAGTAATTTCTCATGCAAAGATATGCAATGTTTAGCTCCCTAGGAATAGCCAAAGTGTCTATTTTACACAATTTGTACAAGTATTTTAGGATAAAATACTTATGTGAGTTTTTTGTTCTAAAATTTTCTAAAATTCTACAAGATAATGGAGCCTCTTTCAAAAAATTCTATCGAACTATTGTTTAGTAAATGTTTGGATGCTGTGAGTCAGGTAGCAGGAAATGCTACTGAGAAGTCAGTTGAAAAATATTTACAAGACTTAGGCTTTTTTTGCATAGCTTCTACTTTACCTAGTGCAGTTTACCAAATTCTGGATATGCGCACGCTCAACTTTAAATTTGTGGCTAATACGGAATTGGCCTTGGGGATTCATCCCGATGAATTTATTGAAAAAGGTATTCAGAAAGTGTTGACGATGATGGTGCCTACTATACAAAATGTATCGGCCGTTCCAGAATTATTACAATTTATGTACAATTCTATCAAGGAAGCTCCCCGTGAAATCCGTGAAAGTTTTGTGGCATACGGATATGGGTTGCAGTATTTTAGGCCGAGCAAAAAACCTTTTCATTCACTGGTTCAATTAATTGGTTTAGAGTTTGATGAAGAAGGTTTACCTACTGTCTGTTTTATGATAGACCAAGATATTGAGCATTTAGTAAAGAAATTAGATAATTATTTAGGACGAGTAAGTTTTAGAAAAGGTGATTTTGTTACTACCTTTTTTTCCTCAGAAATGCAGTTAAAAAAGCAGGATATTTTTTCGGATAGGGAAATAGACGTTTTAAAAATGCTATTAAGGGGGTATGAATCGAAGCAAATTGGAGAAAGATTGTTTATTCGCTCCAATACAGTAGATAACCATCGGAAAAATATGATTCGTAAACTGGGTGCCCGCGATACCACCGCTCTAGTACAATTAACTAAACTTCTGGGAATTCTAAAATAAGTAAACACTAACAGCATTACCGTATGATTTTTAATTTACTCATTGCTCGAAATATATTTACCTTTGCATAAACCAATATTGATTATTTGCTAAAAATAAATAATTGATAATGAAGCTGTTTAAACTTTCCGTTTCTGAGGTGAAAGTATTCTAAAAGACTTAGTTTAACCCGAAAGGGAAAGTTTAAACAGCTTCAATGATAAGATACAGCCAAAGTGAAACAGCAAGAAACTATCCAACAGTTGATACTACCAACGAGCGATATTATTAAACAACTAGCTATCCTCCCCGAAGAGTTTGATAAGGTTATGATAATCTTAAAACGTATGTTTGAGGTAGTTCAAAAAGAGTATATTCCTAAGGGGGATTTTGATAAAGGGACTTTGAACGATACACAACTTGGTGTTGCAACGGATGCTAACGAACAAGAATTTACGAAATTTAGTATCGATGCTGTAGAGGATGTGAAAGACGAAGAGATAGTTTTGGTAGCGCAACATCTTTTAACACAACCTACTATTCGTGCTAAAGCATGGATTTCTAAGCCAGATGATATAATGTTCGAGGATGGAAAAAAGAAGCTTCCTACTAATACCGTTATTATAAAAGTACCTAATTCAGATAAATATGTTATAGCGACGGCTGTCGGTAATGTTCATGACCTAACCGCAGAACAAGGTTATACCGTTGGTGTGGCAAAAGCATCACGAAATATTGTTTGTGCGGGTGGGAAGCCTGTAGCTATTACTAATTATTTGCCATCTCAACCCATCATGATAGGTGTTTTAGAAAAAGCAGCTAATATGATGACGATTGATTTCAAGCATGAAGGCGATTTGATATATTTAATAGGTGCTTCTAAAAATGACATTACTTCTTCTGAATACTTACATGCTTATAAAAACATACAAGCTTCAGTTCCTTCAGTTTTAGATGTGCAAGAAGAAAAAAATATTCAGGACGTAGTAACACAATTAATTGAAAATAAAGCTATTCAGTCGGCCCTTAGTGTATCGAGTGGAGGCTTGTTTGTAGCATTGGCTGAGTCTGCAATGGCTAATAATTTAGGATTTAGCATCAGAACAAACTCGGCTTTCCGTAAAGATGCTTTTTTGTTTGGTGAAGCGCACAGTCGCGTATTGGTATCAATTACACTAGACCAATATGCCCTTTTTGATGCCACCATAGCAGCAACGGATGTGAAAGCAAGTTTCTTAGGAAAAGTAAAGAAGGGCAATTTTGTGATTGATGCTGAAACAATTATGACTACATCTAAAGCAAAAGATTTGATTGCGAAAACTTAGTTGATTTACAGAACTGAGCAAGTATTGATAAAAACATGAGTCATCCCGAATTTTTCCTAAAATTGTTCGTTTTGGAGACAATTTGAGAGGTTTTCTACTTAATTATCGTCTAGTCCTTACTTTTCTTTCCTTGATGAAAGAAAAGTAACAAAAGAAAATCAAGAATTCCTAAACTCGCTCCGCTCAAACAGTAGGAATTCGGTGTTCATCAATCATAAAAAAGCGGTCGAAATTTGTTTTTCGACCGCTTTTTTATGATTTTGAAATTCGGGATGACTCATGTTAATTAAAAACCTGAATTTTCACTAAGGATTAATCAATCAGTTTATGCTTTTTGTTATATTCTACAATAAATATGATTATCTCGCCAATAATACCCACTGTCGCAGTGAAGGTATCTCCCAACCAAATTAATAAAAAGGCAAAAACGATAAACAAGATAATCAACTGAGCAGTTGAAAGTTCGTTGTCTTCTGAATGTTGTGTTGAATTTGACATCGCTAGAAAATTTTGTGAATATATAATTTATACTAAGATATGAAAAAATGTAAAAAAATCAAGTGGATTTTAGTGTTTAATTGTGTTTTTTTTCAATTGATGGTACAAACTTATGTGCAAGCTCAGGAAAAATTAATATCTCTGGGTAATTCTACTGTTAAATTAAAAAATAACAATTTTTACTTGTTGAAGATTATCGACGAGCGTAGTGATAAACTCAGGGTAGGACTTGTATATAACGAGGAAAAGGATGATGTGTATTTGAATGTAGTAAATGGTGTAACCAAAGCAAGTAATGAATTTTTAACAAAATTCACGAGAAAAAATGCTAGTGCTTATCCTATTATTATTAAAATAAAAGAACTAAAAGTAGTTGAAAAAATTGTAAATGCTAAAATTATCAATGGTCATAGCGAGATAAAAGTAGCATTTGGCTTTCTGCGAGATACTACTTTAATAGACTTAACGTCGTTTCAAACTAAAATTACGTTTACCCGCAGTTTTAATGCCGACAACCATTTTGAATACCTCATTGGGCGATTGCTAGATAAGTCAATGATATATTTTGACCAATGGATGACAATCAATTATGATAAAAACCCAGCCTTGGCTAAATCTCTCAAAATTAATCTTCAAGCAGATTACGGTGTAGATAATCCTGTAAGTGGCGATACAGTTTTTTGGTCGCCCAAGCATAAATTATCTTGGCAAGATTTTGAGGGCAAGAGACCACAAAATACAAAGTATGCAGCACAGGTCTTTACGAATTTTGAGTACGGAGCGTTTACTGATATTAAAGACGGCGTATTGATCATAGATTTACAATTAAAGGCTTATTTGTTGAAAAGTTCTTCATGGACGATGGGCATGCTTACAGAATATAGCCTTGCTCATGAACAATTGCACTTTGATATTACCAAAGCAATTATAGAGCGTTTTAAAAAGAAAGCCACTAAAATATTGACGCTCGATAATTATGATAGTGAATTACAGCTATTATTTATTGAAATGTATCGAGAATTTAATCGTTTACAAAAGGAATATGATGCGGATAGTAACCATAGTATTAATTTTGTAGGACAACAAAAATGGCAATCGTTGATTTCAGAGGAATTGAGAGAAATACGATAACCACAAAAAATTTAATTAACAATGCGAAAATTATCAATGGAAGACCTAAACCGCTTGACTGTGGAGGAATTTCAACAAGTAGAAAAGTTTCCTTATGTGCTGATTTTGGATGATATCAGAAGTATGAACAACGTAGGGTCGGTATTTAGAACAGCAGATGCTTTTAAAGTAGAAAAGGTATTTTTGGGTGGTATTACGGCTACACCGCCACACCGAGAAATCCAAAAAACAGCTTTAGGAGCGGATGAAACCGTAACTTGGGAACATGTTGAAAACGTTTTGACATTGATAAAGACACTTCAAGCGGAGGGATATATCGTAGCGGCAGTAGAACAAGTTGAAAATAGTGTATCTTTATTAAGCTTTGAACCCGAATTAGATAAAAAATATGCTTTTGTGTTCGGGAACGAAGTTTTTGGTGTAAATCAATCAGTAGTAGAGCAGGCTGATTTTTGTTTGGAAGTACCCCAGTTTGGAACAAAACATTCTTTGAATATTTCAGTCACTACGGGTATTATATGTTGGGATTATGTTAGCAAGTATTTAATTAGAAAAAATAATTAATATCAGTTTTTCAAAAACTTAACACGAAAAATTTTTTTGCTTTCAACCTTATTAATACCTTCGTCTCAATTAAATAACAATAATTTAATATTAAATTAATATTAATCATGAAATCAGATAAAAAGACTCTTGCCAACGAACTTTCAGCCCTTATTTTAGGTAAACTTCACGGGTTAAATGAAAAAAGTGCTAAAAAATTAGTGAAGACAGTTGATAAATCAACAGAAGAATTGGTGAAGAAATACACTAAACTTCAGAAAGAAGAAGTTGATGAGCTAGAGAAGGAAGCTAAAAAAGAAGCTAAAAAAGCAAAAGAAAAAGCTGAAAAGGTAGAGAAAGAAAAGGCGAAAGCAGCAGCCAAAGCAGAACTAGCAGCAAAAATCGCTATTGTTACGGAAGATGGAGTAGTTGTAGAAAAAAAAAGTAAGCCTAGTAAGAAAAAAGTAGCTGAAACTTCAGAAGAAGTAGCTCCTGCTGAAACAACAGAAGCTTAATAATTACCGACTATCAAACAAATAAAAGAGTTTATCAAAAAATGATACCATTTTTGATAAACTCTTTTTGTTTTGTACTGTCGTTGTAATTCTTAACAGCTTTCTGCGACTTATTCCAAAACTTAAATAACTTTTAAACCCACACCGTTGATGTCGAATATTTTAGAAGCCCACCATGTGGTAAAGCGCTATGCAGGACACACTGCCCTGGATGATGTTAGTATAGAAGTACCAGCAGGCTCAATTTTTGGGTTGTTAGGTCCAAACGGAGCAGGTAAAACATCGTTGATACGAATTATTAATCAAATTACTGCTCCAGACGAAGGACACATCACGTTGCTCGGTGAAAAATTACAGCCCAAACACATTGAAGTAATCGGCTATTTGCCAGAAGAACGAGGGTTGTATAAAAAAATGAAAGTAGGAGAGCAGTTGCTCTATCTTGCCCAATTGAAAGGCATGAGCAAGGCGGATGCTACCGAAAAGCTGAAACACTGGTTTATAAAATTTGATATAAAAGACTGGTGGAACAAAAATGTGGAAGACCTTTCAAAAGGGATGCAACAAAAAACACAGTTTATCGCTACGATTGTCCATGAACCTAAATTGATTATTCTGGATGAACCTTTCTCTGGTTTTGACCCCATTAATGCTAATCTTTTAAAAGATGAAATATTAGAACTGAAACAAAAAGGGACAACCATCATTTTCTCTACCCACCGAATGGAGTCTGTTGAAGAATTGTGCGACCATATTGCACTCATTAACAAATCGAAAGTGGTGCTTCATGGAGCAAAGAAAGAAGTGAAAAATCGTTTCAGAGAAAATTCTTATACGATAGACTTCGTTGGCTCGTTGACCGAAAATCCTTTAGCTTTTGAATTATTAAATACTAAACCTTTGGACGATGGAATTACGCGAGCAAACATCAAACTGGTAGAAGGCGTATCTGTAAACCAATTGATTGCCGTGTTGATTGAGCAAGTAGACCTTAAGGCTTTCAATGAAAATATTCCATCATTCAATGATATTTTTATAAAAGTAGTGGGTGGTGAAGCAAACGATATTCTTTAAGAAACCTTGCTAAATCCATTCAATCAGCATTCCTTTTAAAAAATCCCAAAAACTATGAATAAGATTTTACTGATTATCCAGCGCGAATATATTACTAGAGTAAGAAAAAAATCTTTTTGGATTGCTTCTCTCTTAGTTCCCGTTCTGATAGCGGCAATATATGCCATTCCCCTTTATTTATTTTTGAATTCAAACGATACCAAAACGATTGAGATAGTCGATGAAAGTAAGTTATTCAAAGGTAAACTTCAATCAGAAGACGATATTACTTTCAAATTTATAGATGGTTCATTTGAGCAGGCCAAGAAAAACCTCACAAAAAGTGGTGCCGATATTTTAGTGAACATCCAAAAGGATATTCTTGATAATCCGAATGGTGTAAAAATGGTAGGTAAAAAAAGCATTGGTTTAACTACACAATATAAGATTCAAGGAAAAATTCAGACAGAATTACGCAATATTAAACTGCTAAAAGCCAATATTGACTTAAAGGTATTGGAAGACAACAAGGTAAACGTAAATGCCAAAACCTATACTTTGGATGATGAAGGCGGCGAACAAAGTAGTAGTTCGGCAGGAGCGATGATTTTGGCAGGTATTTTTGGTTTGATTCTCTATATCTCTGCTTTTCTATATGGTTCGCAAGTAATGAATGGTGTAATCGAAGAAAAAAGTAATCGAATTATTGAAGTGATGATTTCGTCGGTTCGTCCTTTTCAGTTGATGATGGGTAAAATTGTAGGTGTTGGGCTAGTGGGACTTACGCAATTTCTCTTGTGGGGTGTGCTTACTTTTGGAGCTTCAAGTGCTACTACGGCTATCATGTCGAACAAAATTCAGGAGAAAGTTCAGACCCTTCAACAATCTGGAGCAGGTAAGGATGAAATCAAAAAATATAAAGAAAATGTAAAAGATACGAATCCATTATCAAGCATTTCACAAACCATAGATAACATATCATTGACCAAAATTATTATCTGCTTCTTCTTGTTTTATATGGGTGGCTACTTGCTGTATAGTTCGCTTTTTGCCGCGATAGGCTCGGCTGTTGAGAACGCTACAGAAGCACAACAATTTATGTTTCCCGTCACGATACCTATTATTCTATCATTTATACTTGGTCAAGTAATCATCCAGAAACCAGATAGTTCAATTGCTTTTTGGGCATCTATGTTCCCGCTTACTTCACCGATAGATATGATGGTTAGGTTACCTTTTGGCGTACCAAATTGGGAAATAGCCCTATCTTTTGTATTACTTGTCCTTGGTTTTCTGGGTACTACATGGTTTGCTGGCAAAGTATATCGCGTAGGTATTTTGATGTACGGCAAGAAACCATCTTGGAAAGAGATTAGCAAATGGGTGTTTTATAAGGGGTAATATTCTTATTATCAATGATTTATCACTAGCGAGGAACTTAAGTCCCTCGCTAGTGATAAATGTTTGAATTTTATATCCAGTAAGGCAACCTATTTTAGGCAAGGACACTCAAAACTCACAATTCATCACTCACAACTGTATCCTTTCACTCTTTCGGCTTATTCAACAAACCTAAATCTGGCTGAGAATATTTTAAAATTTTGATATACATATCCGTTTTGGTCTGAAATACCCCTTCAATATTCGGAATCCTTTGATTAATTACTTCAAGTAAGTGATTATTATCTCTACACATTACATCTACTTGAATATCAAAATCTCCTGAAGTAACAGCCAAAAAACTTACCTCTCGGAATTCTTGTAATTGAGCAGCAACAGATTCAATCAGGTTGGCTGGGCGTACCGAAATTTTGATATGTACATACGCATGAAAACCTACTCTGGCAGTGTTTACACGTCCAACTATTTGAATGGTTTTGTCTTCAATTAGTTTACTTGCCCTGCTTCGTATCGTACTGGCTGATGTTTTCAGATTTTCAGCCATATCTGTAAATGAGCGACGCCCATCTTCTTGCAATTGTCCTAGTATGGCAAAATCTAGCTCATCTAAGTCAAATGAAACATCGTTGTTATTGGTTGGTTGTGTAAGGCTCATGTAGTAGAAAAAGGCTAAGTTGAGGTATTAATTTCGTAAATTTAACCGAAAGATAAAAAATAAATAAAATATAGTTATTGCAAATTCAGCAAAAAATAATCAAATTTTGATTAAAAAGTGTAAAAAAGACCGTATTTAAAATAAAAATAACAAAAAGTACTTAGATAATAACTACCTATTTAAGCACAAAAGTTTTAATGATTGTGAGTTTTATTAAATTTATAAATACTTAACATAAAACTTTACAGCATTGAACCTAAGCCCAGAATTAATAGTTGAGTAAGAATAGTATCAATTTGCATTAAGGATAAATTAAGAGAAGTAAAGTTTAATGATGATTTCCACCACAACTACTTATCAGGCAGCTCAAATGGTTTCTGAAACCATTGAAAAGCATTTTATATTTCACCATCAAATTGCAGTGAAGCATGATGGTAAAATACTTGCCCCAATTCCTAATAGTTTGGTCATAGAATCAATTATCGATGTTGGTTTTTGGGCGAGTCTCCGTCGTGAGGAGGGGCGTTCTCCTAAAATATCACTTGCCTTTTTACCGCCTTCCTTAACAGAAAGTCCATTAATTTTTGAACATAGGTTAAAGTTTAATACCGATGTACTAACCAAATTAGCTCCCTCTGTAGAACATGCGGGTATTCATTTGGGCGTTTGGATAGAAGACGATGAATTATATATTTGGGGAACTACTACCAATATCCCAGGTTTATGTTTTGTCTTAGAAGTTGTTGAGCCAGGCTTGTTGGTCATCAAACATCGTCGGACGGATGGCTTTGGTAAGTTTATAAATGTTGCTGTGTTGAAAGGCGACCAAATAAAAGTAATCGACGAAAGCAGTGGTACTTTGCCCGACTGCCCTGCGGTGTTGGGTTCTATGATTGGTATCGCTTCGCCTTCCTCTTGGAATGATTCTTTGAATGTACTTGTCCAGCTAGCAGTAGCCATGCGAGCACACCAAAGGGGAGGGGCTCTTTTGATTGTGCCTTCTAAACACGATAATTGGCGTTCTTCTATTATTTACCCTATTACTTATGCCCTCAGACCTGTTTTCTCTGGCCTTTCCTTCTTGAATGAAAAAGGATTGGATATTCAGAATCCAGCCTTGCAAAATAAGTTAAATCAAGCGATAAATGGCATAGCAGGATTAACAGCCGTTGATGGTGCCACTATCATTAATGACCAATTTGAAGTATTGGCTTTTGGGGCAAAAATAGGGCGTTCGCCCTCTGGAAAAGCATTAGAAGCTATTTTAGTAACAGAACCCATCGTTGGTAATGAACCTCAGGTAGTACACCCAGTTCAGAATGGGGGAACTAGACACCTTTCTGCGGCACAATTTGTGTATGATCAACGTGACGCAATTGCCTTAGTAGCCTCGCAAGATGGAAGATTTACTATTTTCTCGTGGTCTCCTTGTGATAGAATGGTACATGCACATCGAGTAGATACGCTATTAATCTAAGTACTAGCACGTAAGCGTGAGTCCATCGTAGGCAAGTTTTATATAAGAAGGCAATTCTTCTTCTACATCCCGATGCAGTCCCATCTGGTGGCTGATATGGGTAATATAAGCTTCGTCAGGCTTGATTTTCTCTAGCACCTCAATGGCTTCTGAAAGGGTAAAATGTGATAAATGCTTTTCTTTACGCAAAGCACCTATTACGACAATTTTAGAGCCTCTTACTTTTTCAATAGCTTCTTCCGAAATATAGTTTACGTCGGTGATATAAGTAAAGTCGCCTATTCTAAAGCCATATACTGGCAATTTAAAGTGCAGCACTTCAATAGGAGTAAAGGTAACACCTTCAATATCAAAAGGAGTATTATGATGAATTTCGTTGAGGGTAATTTGCGGAGTGCCAGGGTATTTTATAGCAGTAAATGCATAAGCAAACTCTTGCTGAATTTGTTCAAGTACTGACGGACGAGCATAGATAGGCATATCTTTCTGTTGAAAGAAATTGTATGCTCTTACGTCATCTAAACCAGCGGTATGATCTTTGTGTTCGTGCGTGAAAATAATAGCATCTAGCTTGTGAACACGTTCACGAAGCATCTGCTGACGAAAGTCGGGACCAGTATCAATAACAAAACTTTTGTCGGCTATTTCTAGGTGAATAGAAACCCTAAGACGTTTATCACGAAAGTCGAGAGATTGGCAAACTTCACAATCACAAGCAATTACAGGTACTCCTTGGGATGTTCCAGTGCCTAAAAAGGTAATTCTCATAGAATTATGAATTATCAATTATGAGTTATGAATTAATAATATTCGAGTAAATTATCTATCAACTCTCAGCTTCATAACTCATAACTCATTTTTCATAACTATTCGGTAAGTGCTTTTACTTGAGCAACCAATGCATCAAAGTTCAAAGGTTTAGCAAGCATATCATCAAAACCAGCTTCTTTGAAATCTTCCATAGAATAATTTCTAGCATTACCAGTAATAGCAATAATTGGTATTTTAGCTTTAGCTTCGTCTTTCAAACTACGTACTGCTTTAGCACATTCCATTCCGTCCATTACGGGCATATTGATGTCTAGCAAAATGATGTCAAAATCTTCTTTCTCAAGAGCATCTAACACTTGTTGCCCATTTTTAACAGAATGGATTTCGAAATTTTGAAATTCTAAAATCTTCTTAGCAAGGTTCTGGATAACTGAGCTATCTTCGGCAATCAGGACTTTCTTCATACTTAAGGTTAATGATTGATTAATATGGTAAAGATAAGTAACAGGAAACAATTAACAATTACCAATTAAAAATTAAGCGTCTTTTTTGTAATAAATCTTAGTTATAATATTAAGTATTTACATTTATAAACGCTGTAAAGCTAACGAAAAATATTAAAAATTGGGTATGAAATGACAAGCAAATTCAATAAAATGATATTTATCAATGATACTTTGGTAAGTAATCCTATTAACATGAGTCATCCCGATTTTTTTTGCAAAATATATTTTGAGCTTTACATTGCTAACATTAAGCTATGTACAGGATGTATTTACTCATTTTCTGTAGCATCATGAACACTTTAAACACGTGTTAACGATAAATCATGGTAACTCTCAATTTAATTAATTCTAATGATTTAAGGGCAACTCGTCATATAGCGATTGCCAAAAATGGGGATATTTATGCCAAACTTTCTAAACGAAAAGATGGAAAGGGATTGTATCTATTAAAAGACTCAAAGAATGATGGTATTATAGACGAAACTAAACTCTTTGGTGATTATCCAGACAGTGATGTTGTTATTGACGAAGATTTGAACGGTACATTTTTTAAAATTGAATACCATAAAAAGGGTAAGTTAGGCTTGAAGAATTAAAAGTTTTAATGCCCAATATACAAATGCTATAAAGTGTAGTAACTATTTGGCAAAAAAATAACCTAAATCATCCCTAATTGTAAATGCTATTTGCAATTAGGGATGATTCAGGTTTATATGATACTCATATTTATTTTACATGAAATGTAACGGCTACTTTTTCCCACATCAAGGTTACGTCTCCACTGTTTTCCGCTTTAATCGTAAAACGTTCAGTCATATCGTTAGCTCTTGCTGGTGCTGTTACTCTCAACACATCCTCTGCTTCACTATATTTGAATGCTCCCCATTGTTTAGCTACCTTGTTGAAAATAATCGTCCACTCTTTTTCACCAGGAATCGTAAAAAAACCATATTTACCAGCTTTCAAAGTTCTACCTTGTACGGTTACGTCTTTGCTTATTTCAAAAGTTGTAGCTTCGTTTGCTCCAGTACGCCATACTTTACCCAAAGGGGCAAGGTTACCTTCCCAAACGTTACGCCCTTTTACCGCAGGCTGGCTATAATTGATTGTGAGCGTAGTTTCTCCGATAGTAGCAGAAGCAGTTGCCGGTGGTGAAGGCATTTTAGACTTGTCGTTACTTGCTTCGTGTTGTGCATTGCTGATGAAAGCGGTGATAGAAAATAACGTCAATAAAATTAATTTTTTCATTTTTGTAAATCTGTTTAAGTTTTTTGAAAGGAGTTTTTCATCTAGGAGAACGCAAAAGATTTCATAAAGTTTTATTTTAAGGGAGTTATTTTGTCTCAAATTTGTTATATTTTTATTAAATGAATATATTATTTTATTAAATGAAGAAATTTCTATTTTCAAACAACCCCGCATTAACCTATTTCGATATACAGTTTGAGCAGGAGAATATTCGCAGGGAGCGACAAAGGGCTGGGGTTTTATTGTTTTTTTTCACGATAAGTTTTCTCAGTTATGCCCTGTTTGCCAAAACGGTGTATCAGTTGAATTATTTAAATGGGCACGAAGGCGTCCCTCAGATTATATTTTTGTATTTAGCATTTATGACTTTCTATGAACTGACGGTCTGGCTATCTATGAAGTATCTGCTGAAAGTAATGAATAAAATGCCTTTGGTAGCAAAGTTTGGTAATGCAACGCTCGAAATTACGTTGCTCACCTTGGTCATGTATTTTGCAGGACAAGAATACAACCATCCCATCCTGATAGTACTTTCTCCGTTAGTGTATATCTACTTTATTTTTATCATTCTATCAACGTTAAGGCTGAGTTTCGCAGTGTCGTTGTGGACGGGTCTTTTGGCTGGTTTAGAATATTTTTTTCTGAGCTACCACCTGATAGAATCAGGCACGATTGTCTCAGAGCACGATATTTATACCAAACAAATGTTTTCGTATCTGCTCAAAACTTTCTCCTTGGTTTTCGGTGGTTTGTCGGCAGGGTATGTGGCTACGCAGATTAGAAAGAGCATCCAGCTATCCATCGAACGAATGGAGACCCAAGAACACATTGTAGAAATGTTTGGGCAACAGGTTTCGCCAGAAGTAGCGCAAGTAATGCTGGAACAAAATGGTATTCTGAAAGCCAAGCACCAAAAAGTGAGCATCATGTTTTTGGATATCCGTAATTTTACCTTGTATGCTGACAAACATACTGCTGAGGAAGTAATGGACTATCAGAATGCTTTTTTTGAGGTAGTAGTAAATACTGTCAACGAATACAATGGTATTGTGAATCAGTTTTTAGGAGATGGCTGTATGGTTACTTTTGGAGCACCTATCAATTTAGAAAATCCTTCTGAAAATGCTGTAAAAGCAGGACTGGCTATTATCGAAAAAATCCTGAAGATGAATGAGTTGGGTACGATACCTAATACAGGTGTAGGCATAGGGATTCATACAGGTGATGCCGTAGTAGGAAATATCGGTACGGATTCTCGTCAGCAATATAACATCACTGGGAACGTAGTAATTCAGGCAGCAAGAATAGAACAATTGAACAAAAAATACCAATCTCAATTGCTGATAAGTCAGGAAGTAATGGATGAAATCTCTGCTATTCCGATTGATACTAAGCAAGTAGGCTCTGTGAAATTAAAAGGAATGGAGAACGAGATGTTTTTGTGGAAATTGGCGTAAAATGCTTTTGACAATTTTTATCACTAGCGAGGGACTTAAGTCCCTCGCTAGTGATAAAAAAATGATTATCAATTCATTGTAATCGTAGTAATGGAAAATATAAGTATTAGAAAAACAACCCTGCCTTCACAGAAAATAAATGATTTTCTTCTGAAATACCATACATCCCCGTAATCACCACCATATTAAATGGGGCGATCCAAATACCACCTCCATAACTTTGGTGCCATTTCTCTGAGTTTTCGTTCGGATTCCATACTCTACCAATATCATTAAAGGCAAGTACGCCTGCATAAGCTGGAAATAAATATGATTTGAAATTGAGTACTTTTATACGAACTTCTGTATTATTATAAAAAGAAGATTTCCCTGAAAAACGTGTCCGTCTGAAACCTCTAAGATTCGTTAATCCACCCAACGAATTGGCCTGATACAATTCATAATCATCAAGGTTTACGCCTCCTCCAAAACGAGTAGCCAAGCTAACAACCGCGGGTAATTTAAAGGTATAATAAAATGATAAATCAGTTTTTAGGTTGGCATAATTGTTCTTCGTAACATCATTCGCACCTCGTTGAATGGTGGCATCAAAGTTCCATAAAATACCTCTGGTTGGAAAAATGATATTATCACGGTTATCAAGGATAAACCCTGTTTTTAGCCCAATAAAGTATTTGTCCTGATATATTTCGTCACCATGTGGGGCAAATTCATTAATAAAGCGTTTTGGGTTTTCTTTAATATGCCATTCGTTTTTCGCAGCACCATAATACAGCGTTAGTTTATTGAAGCGGGTTTTGAAAAGCGCTGTAATCTCTTCGTTTTCATATTGAATTCTGTAGTAATCAATCCCTTTCTCTTTTTTATATTCCGATTCGTTACTCAACCCAAAGAAGTTATCAACCAAACCACCTTGCTGAAGATTAGCTTTCAATTCAAAATCAGTTTTACCGATTACATCCATGAATTCGCCTTTATAAAAAATATTATACGAATTAGTACCAAAAGCGTAATTGCCTGAAATTGTATGTTGTGAAGCGAAAGGGTCTTTCCTGAAACCCTGACGAGTCCATTGTGCTCCTGCTCCGATAAAAATACCATCGTCAACGTTATAGGCAAAAGAACCTAGTGGGGCTACTCTGTCATATTTAAAAGCCTCGCGGTTATAATCGTTAACGTTCTTTTTATTACTGGTTAAGTCCTTACTTTCAGTGCCTATATTGAGGATAGTATTTTCTTTTTTATCATAAATAATGGTTTTCTTAGCTAAACCACTCACAGAAGACGAGTCTGTAAAAATATCTTTCCCTTTTCCGCCAATCAAACGTACTTTAATGCCCTTATTGGCTTGACCAAAGATTTTGAAGTTGTCTTCGCCGTCTAGTCCCCAAATCCTGATTTCTTTCGTGATTTTGGGGTCAAATGTTCTTTCATAAAGTGTTCTACCGATTCCGCCATTTTTCTTTTGGTCAAAGACTGACACTTTTGTTCGCCCATCTTCGAGTCGACTTACAAAAAAATATTCATCCTTGTCGCTTCCCAGAATATCTACTTCTTTACTCAAAAATTCATATAATTCTTTTGTATATCCCGGAAGGTCGTCACGGCGTTGTTTTAGTTTTTTAGCAATAACTAATGAATGCTCAGGAAAATTAGGGAAATGTGTAACAGCAGAATCAATCACCGCATCACTGATTTTTTGTTGAAGTTCTTTGGCCATTGCCATCCAATCGTTCTCGGAAGATTGGGTTAAAAACGAACGGTCAAAATAACGTGCATTGAATGCCAAACCTGCTACATCACGAATCTTATAATCAAACCCTTGAATTTTAGACATTATCCATTTTCTAGAAATAATACGAGGTAAAACACCTTCATTCACAAAAAAAGCTTGGTCACGGTCACGCGGAATAGGCCTAAAGCTCAAACCTTTGTCATGACCATTTTCATAACCAGCCCAACGCCATTGATCTTCGTGGCGGTCCCAGTCTCCAATCAGCATATCTAATAATCTTGCTCTGATTACCTCTTTTTCATTAATTTCGTTGTGATTGTCTTCAGCTAGTTTTTCAACTACTTTTTGGGTACTTTGTATTTTTTTAGAACCCGCAAAACTTCCATCTGGACGTTCTTCAAAAAGAGCTAATTGGTTCGTGAAAAGGCGTTTGTAATTGCCCAAAACATTGCTTTCTGGAATAATCACCAACGAAGGATTAGTATGCAAAACACCAGCGGCTTCTGCCAAATGCGAAGCCACCAAAGCCGCAAAAGGATGCGATGCTGAAATTTGGTCAGAAACAATATCAGTCGTAAACTGACTGCGAATAGCTTCTGGAACGGCTCTTTCTGGATATTTTTCTACTGAGCGCGTAACGAATTGTTCGCCTTTAGGGTTTTGATAACGTAATGAAAGTGTTTGATAACCACCGCCCCGTTGAATAACCTTTAATCCTCCTTCCTCATGTTCAAAATCAAGCGTTTTAGGTTTGATGGGCGTTGTCCAAATATCTCTATAATTGCTTCCCAACATAAAAGTTTTAAATTTCCCTGCTTTATATTTGGGGTTGGGTACAACACCTTGGATATGTATTTTTTCTGTTTGTACGTCTTTAGGGTCAACGGCGTTAGTATCCAGCAAAATATCCGTACTATACAATTCATTCCCATCTTTGCCATCACCGCCAAAAAATATCAGCTTGATTTGGTTATCATAGAAGTCTAAGCGAGCAAACCCAATTTGCGAACTAGCAAATTTAGAATCATTGCCCATTTTTACAGGCGTGTTTTTTGAACCCGCCCCCGAAGTAATATAGTTGATAGCATCTCGCTGAATTAATTGTAGATTATGTTCATGTCCGTTGGCATAAATTACGTTTTTATATTGTTTGAAAATCCCCACAAGTCCATCTCGCATTTGTTTATATTTAGGATGTGGAATATCTTGGATATTACCAATAAGGGTGCGATACAATGGATAAATAGAGCCAAGTACAGGTAAAGGAATAGGCACTCCTAATTCATGAAATGGGAAAAGGTGGTCTTGTAAAGTGTAATAACCACCATGAGAGCCATGAGAATACATGGGATGATGCCCAACTACTAATACTTTTTTATGGCGGTTTCTATCCAGAATGTCATTGACACTTATCAGCATTTCTTCTAATGACTTTACTTCACAGTCAGAATCTGCTTCTGGTTTTTTCCAAGGATGTAGCCACCATTGCGTATCAAGAATGACGGCAGTAATTTGGTCGTTAAGGGCAACCTCATGTGGTGTAGGGCATCCGCCTTTTGGAAAAAATACATCTTCTCTTTTCAAAAACTCAGAAACAAATTTTTCCTGATTTTGGATATATTCCCACCCTTTTTTGCCTCCTTGTTGCCAGTCGTGGTTGCCCGGAATGATAAACGGCTTCCCCTGATAATCTTGCAAAATACTTAACTGGTCTGCCAAACGTTCCTCATCATTTTTACGATTTGGCTCATCGATATTACTTAACCCTTTAGGGTACACATTATCTCCAAGAATCATGATGGTCGACTGCTTGCCAGCTTGTTGCATTTGCTTTTTCAACGGGCTCAACACCATGTCTTTGCCATTCTTTGGAGGTTCGCCAGCATCACCAATTAAAAAGACAGAATAATTAGGCTTTTTTTGGCTAAAACCAAATTCGGCGGTAAGCAATAATAAAGGCAACAATGCACTGAAGCTTTTGAAGATAAACTTTTTAAAGGGAGTCTCCATGTTTTTCTTGGATAATTAAGGTTTTGGTTTAGTAATATAGTAATTTAATGTTTTGTTGAGGAGTTTTTATTAAATTAGCATAAGCATTTTTGTGAAATTCCGCTGTTTGAGCGGAGCGAGTTTCGGAATTTCTTGACTTTCTTTTGTTACTTTTCTTGTGTCAAGACAAGAAAAGTAAGCTGTGGCGAAAGGGAATTTTCTTTTCAGATACAAACCAATTTTTAAACTACTCTCAAGCAAAATCATTTAAAATTAACTGCAATAGCACACAATTACTTTTTATAATCAAAAGCTAAAATATAGCCATCTCCGCCTGCACCTTCTGATGAAATATACAAGTTGCCATTTGGCGTAAAGCAAATGCCTTCTGGTTGTTTATAAAGATTTGGATTTAAATCTACTAGAGCTTCCTTAGCCCCATCTTTAGATAAAATCAAAAGTTTTTTGCCTTGAGAAGCAATGATAAAAACTTGTTGAGTAATAGGGTGGATAGCGATACCCGATGGACGGAAAGTTTTTTTACCATCTTTGCCAATTAATTTTTCATCTGGAATAGCGATAGATTTAAACAGAATTTTTCTTTTAAAATCGTAGGCATAAATCATCTTTTTATTATCCACATCCTTTATCCTTTCTTTGGCTGCTAGTAGCAGATTTCCAGTGGTTGGGTCATAGCTAAGGCCTTCGTATTCAATAACATCAGGGTCTGAACAGTCAATTTCTCTTTCAAAAGGTTCACCAATTTTAAAACTCTTAATTAAGCCATCGCTTCTCAACACAAATACCTCATTGTCTACTACTTCTACGCCCTCATAATCACCTGATTTCCCGAAGGGAATTTTATCACTAATTTCTTTTTTTGTTAAATCAAAAATAAAAACTTTACCTTCTTCGTCATTAATGCAGGCCAATTGATTATTTTTATAAAATGACAGTCCAGAAATTTCTTTAAGGCTCTTTGGTAAGGTTATTTTTTGACTAGGATTTTCAAAATCATACGGTAGTTTCAAGACTGTAGTAGTTTCTTCTGGTATTTCTTTTTCTTTGTGTTTTTCTTTTTTTGCACAAGAAAAAATGGATAATGGAACGAAAGTTAGTAGAATTAAAGTTTTGGAAGAGATCATCATGCTTTTATTAAATGTTGTAAGTTGATTATGCAAACGGAATTGCTCATAAAGGTACAAGAATATGCCGAAGGAATTTTAAACAAATTACCTGAGGAACTGATTTATCATAATTCTGGACACACCCATCATGTGGTAAAAGTGACGGAGGAAATAGGTAAAGCTTCTGACCTCTCGGATAAAGCCCTTGAAACGATTTTGATTGCAGCTTGGCTACATGATATCGGTTATCAGCAAGGGTGTATCAACCACGAGGATAGAAGTAAACTTATGGCGAGAACGTTTTTGGAGGGCTTAGAAGTTCCAGAAAAACGTATTGTTAAAGTTTTGGGCTGCATAGAAGCCACAAAAATGCCACAAAATCCGCAGAATCGTAAAGAAATGATTCTCTGTGATGCCGATTTATCACACTTGGCATCGCCCGAATTTATGAATTATTCAGAAAATTTACGGATTGAATTCTGCTCTATTTTAAAAAGCATTGGAGAGAAAAAATGGTGGGAGTCAACAGTTGAGCTAATCCAAAATCACCAATATTATACTGAATATGCTCGTGAACATTTTGAACCGCTCAAACAAGAAAACCTAAAAAAGGGCTTATTGAAATTAGCACAATTTGAGGGAGGAAGCATAAAATTAAAGTTCCCTTGGGAAGAAACAGAGGAAAAAGAAGCAATAGAAGTGAAAGAAGAAACGCACGAAAGTAAATTTGATAAGAAATTAAGAAAAGAGGCTGAAAAGATAAAAAAACCAGAGCGTGGTATAGAAACGATGTTTAGAACAACGTCTTCAAACCACTTTCAGTTATCAGCCATGGCAGATAATAAAGCCAACATTATGATTTCGGTTAATTCAATTATTATCTCTTTGGTACTTAGTGTACTGGCGAGAAAATTGGAAGATTGGCCAAATCTAATTCTGCCAACAGCATTGCTGACAATAGTGTGTTTAGTCGCAACGATTTTTGCTATTCTGGCAGTTCGTCCTAATGTGACCTCTGGTAAGTTTTCCCGTGAAGACATTGAAGGTAAAACAGCTAATTTGCTTTTCTTTGGCAATTTTCACCAGATGGAATTGGATGATTATGAATGGGGCATGAAAGAAATGATGAATGATTCTGATTTCTTGTATGCTAGCATGACCCGTGATATATATTATTTAGGAAAAGTACTTGGCAAAAAATACAAGTTCCTCAGGGTTTCCTATACCGTATTTATGTTTGGTTTTGCAGCCTCGGTAGTATCTTTTGCCGTTGCGATGTACTTTTTTAAGTAGTTTTTTTGTCGGAGTGTCCCAAGCTTTTTTCTGGACAAACTAGGTCGCGGACTATCTGTTTTAATTCTTTGGCTTCGGGGAAATGTCCTTCACGTTTTCTGTCAAAAATTACTTCCTCTTCTAAAAATACTTGAAAACGCCCAGCAACTTCGCTTGGGCGTAGGCTTACTTCTTGTAGTTCATCTACAAAAGTTGTCAGTAATTCCTGTGCCATCCATGCCGAACGCATCAGCCAATTACATTTGGGGCAATATTCTATGGTTATTTTTGGTTTCATGGTTTGTGTAGTAGCCGTCAGCTTTGAGCTATTAGCTATCAGTTTTTTTTATCATGGTGAATGGGTTTCGGTCATCTGATTATAGCTTTGAGTCATCGGCTTTCAGCTTTCGGATTTTGAATAAAAAATCTCCGTAAATCTGCGTATCAATCTGTGAAAATCTGCGGGTAAATCAGCTTTCAGTCATTATTCTTGACTCTCAAATCACGATTTTAGCTATCGGTTTTCGGCTATCAGCTTACGACCGACAACCGATTGCCGATAACTCAAAGCTGACAGCTCATAGCTGTCACAAATTCCACCAATAAGTAAACTTCAATACAATTGCACGATTTTTAATATTTAAACTTCCTGGAATATAGTTATCAGTATATACCAAAAATATATCAGAGGCAGGTTTGTATCTCCACTGTACACGGCTATTGATATTTACGTTTTGTACTTGCTCGTTATACTGTATAAACGTAGTCCAGAATAATTTATTCGTAAAAGTAATATCAATTTTAGGACTAACTAGCCAAAAGTTTGATTTTACTATCAGGTCATTTTGGTCTTTTACAGGGATTTTTACATCACTAATCTCCACATAATTGATATTTGCCGACAAGCTTACATAAGGCTGAAAACGATAACCTATATCACCCGAAATGCTCAGTAGCTTACCATCACCAAAATAACTACCGTAACTTCCAGTAAAGCCAAAGGTATATTTTTTCCGTGGCGTAGAAAGGTAATTGATATTCATCGAACCAAATTTGTGTTCACTTCCAGCGGCCAGTTTATCATTACTTCCCTTATTGGTAGGGTCGAAAGCAAAAGGTAATTTGATATAGTTTGTTTCGTAATAAGCAGTGAAACTACTACGGTCTTTCATCGTAAAAAGATAGTAATATTGCCTTTGTAAATCTGTCAATAATTTATCGGCATTCCAATACGCATACGCAGAAAACAATGGACCATGCGTCTGGACTATACTAGCTTTGTTTTTTGGATAAAAATTATACTGTATCGGCACTGTAATTTTATGATAGCCAGTACGGGGCACATAGCCAATTTCAGGGTTATAATTCTTGCCTACATATTCGTATTGAATGCCTGCATCCACTGCTAACCCATTGTAATTCAAATTAAAGGCACTTACAAAATCATCACCCTTGCTATTGGGGCTGAATGATTTTAGGTACATTGCTTTGCCTATCCACAAATTACTAGCTGATGCTAAGTTGTATTCAAACCCTACATTTCTATTGTATTGATTAAAGTCTTTATTAATATGTTCGTCGTAATTGAGTGATTGCTTGTTCAGTAACATCATACTAATATTTGAACGGCTAAATACTTTTTGTTGAAGTACCAAGGCAGAAAAATTTTGAGCAGGTCTATTTTCCAAACTACTCACACCCGTTTGGATATTCATTGCACCAATCCTGAGGTTATTATTGATTTTGCCACTCAACCTAGCACCATAATCAATAGGAACGCCTAGTCCAATTCTTCTTGAAAAGAAAGGACGAATACTGCTTAAACCAAAATTATTAAAGAGGTCGGCATTTTCAAGGAAGAATTGTCGCCGTTCAGGGAAGAACAGCTCAAACCTGCTGAGGTTCGTTACTTGGCGGTCTACATCCACTTGTGAAAAATCAGGGTTTACCGTTAAATCCAAATTCAAAGCAGATGAAACGGCTATTTTAGCATCTAAACCAAAGTCTTTTCTTACGCTCGTCGAGCTAGCATCTTGAAAGTTTTTACTTGTTCCACCTAACACATAAGGAATAATGGAAATATTGCTTTTGGGAGTAGGAGGAGGGGTATCCCAAACCATTGTGCCTGTATAAGCCAAGGTAATACTAAAATATTGACGAGGGATTTTTGCCCACGTAGATTTTTCACCAGATTTGAGGTCTAATCTACTAAAATTCATCCCCCATTTGGTTTCTCCAGCCTTGTATCGAAGTGTTTTGAAAGGAATAGCGGCTTCAAATATCCAACGGTCGCCCAAGTATTTGGTTTCAGAAAACCACTTATTATCCCAGTTAGCATTTAGGCTTGTTCCTTCCGAAATGATGCCATCAAATTGTGCACCTGCGGCATTGACGCCAAACACAAAGCCATTGGTCAAATCGTTGAAAGGTTCGAGAATCAGCCAGAAGTTATCGTTATTCCCAAAACTGAAATCCCTTTTTAGCGACTCCACCACAAAGCCTTTGTTTTTTATTTTTTCATAACAAACAGCACTGATGTACAAAAAGTGTTCGTCATAAGTAAGGCGTACTTCTGTGGGCGTTAAACTCAGGGATGTATCCATGGGCGTCATCATCCAAAAGTCTTTGGCAACATCAGTATTTTTCCAAGCTTCATCATCTAAAATACCATCAATTTTAATTTTTGAATGCGTCTTTTGGATATTGAATTGAAAAGCATCATTAATTTTTTGTGAGAAACTAGGCAAGCCAACAAGTAGTATAAATAGCAGCAGTAAAGGTTTATTCATCTGAAAAAATTAAAGCGTTTGATTGATATACGAAGATACCACTAAACTTGGGGATTGATGAATATCCAGATTGATAGGCTTTTCTATCCTGCCAGACCCGACAAACATGCCTTGTAGTTTATCCGTTTTTCGTTACATTATCAGAATATTAAGGCTTAGTTGTAATTCTACTCATCATTGATTAAATTGAGTATAATTGTCAATCCTTAAAACCACATCAAATGAAGTCATCGCCTCCTAATCAAGGAAAATTAGTTCGCTCTATTGGACTTACCTCAGCCGTCGTGCTCATCATCAGCTCTGTAATAGGCACGGGCGTTTTTAAAAAAGTAGCTCCAATGTCTGCCGAATTGCAATCCCCTTCATTGGTATTAATTGCATGGTTAGTAGCAGGACTAATTAGTTTGGCAGGGACATTATCCAATGCGGAGGTAGCCAGTATGTTGGCCGATTCAGGCGGAGAATTTGTTTACTTTCGCAAAATCTATAATCGTTTTTTTGCTTTTCTGTTTGGCTGGACCAACTTCGCTGTCATTCGTACTGCTTCTATAGCATCCATTGCTTATGTTTTTGCTCAATCCCTGAATAGTGTTTTCCCTTTTCCTATCACGGCAGCTTCTTTGTCCGACGTTAGCTTCTTAGGTTTACATCCGTTAGATAACCTCAGCGTAAAATTAGTAGCTATTGCCTTAATTATATTTTTGACCTATTTCAACTATAAAGGATTGAAACTGGGCGAAAACCTTAGCAGAGTATTAACAGCGTTGATGACTACCGTAATGTTATTGATTATTGTGTTGGGTTTACTTTCAAGCGTTGGCAGTTTTGAAAACATTACTACCAATAGTGTGCGATACAGTGCCGATGCCATGTCAGGTGCTACTCTTTTCAAGGCCTTAGCTTTGGCGTGTTTAAGTGCCTTTTGGGGATATGAAGGTTGGGCAAGTGTTGGTTTTATTGGGGGTGAAATGAAAAATCCACAGCGAAATCTGCCTTTGGCCTTGATTATCGGCACGTTGATTATCATGGTGTTGTATATGTCTATGAACTTTGTGTATTTATATATTTTACCCATTGATGAATTTATCAAAATCTATGAATCCAAGAATGGAATTGCGGCTGTAGCCGTAGTGAGTCATTTTCTAGGTGCTTGGGGCGGTATGTTGATTTCTGGATTAATCTTAGTAACTACTTTCAATTGTGCCAGTACCACTTTATTGTTAGCATCAAGGTTATTTTATGCGATGGCACACGATAAAATGTTTTTCAAAAGCGTAGATTATATTCACCCTGTTTATAATACTCCTTCACGCGCATTGTTTATTCAAGCCATCTGGACTTCCCTATTAGTATTATCTGGGACATTCGACCAACTGACGGATATGCTGATTTTTGCTGCCTTTATTTTTTATGGAGCTACTGCTTTTGGAGTGTTTGTATTACGTAAAAAAATGCCCGACGCACACCGTCCTTATAAAGTAATTGGCTATCCAGTTGTACCTGCCATTTTTGTGCTTTTCTGTATCGTACTTATCGTAAATACATTAATCGAAAAACCAGAGGAGGCACTCAGCGGACTGGGATTGATGGCAACAGGTTTGCCTTTTTATTATTACTGGACTAGGAAGAAAGAGTAAGTTTATATTGTCACAGCCTTGTGTTCTGTGTGCCACCATAGCCGTCAGGGTATTGATTTTAAGACTTGTAAAGGGCTTTTCTTTATTTGTATTTTATTTTTCATTTTATGTTCTTTTATGGCAAAAATGTGCCAATGTTGTAGTAGTGAGAT
>NZ_JAYFUL010000029.1:0-72568 GCF_034928825.1 Arcicella aquatica
TGCTATTTCACTTAATTATCTCAGACAAAATGTCAATGATTCTATTAAGTACGCCCAAATAATATTTGGTCAAAATTTCAAAGAACTATGTTCCAATATTAGAACTTAACAGCCCTGCTCTCTGAAGGAGAGGGGCTGGGGGTGAGGTTATTATACATTGATTATCAATAAATTAGATACTTACGGGTAATCAGTAGGACTTAATTCCCTCGCTAGGGATAGAGACGTTAAAACTACTCAACCATTTTATTATTCACCTTTACATTTTTCAAGGTAAAGCCTTTCACTACGCTTTTGTCAATCGAAGCATTTTTACTTTCTACAGTAAAGTTTTCAAAACTAAAGTTCGATAACTTGTCATATTCCGAAATGGCTACGTCGTAGAAAATATCACATTTTACTTCAATGTTTTTCAAGCTTATAT
Source organism: Arcicella aquatica (assembly GCF_034928825.1). Classification (NCBI taxonomy): domain Bacteria; kingdom Pseudomonadati; phylum Bacteroidota; class Cytophagia; order Cytophagales; family Flectobacillaceae; genus Arcicella; species Arcicella aquatica. The sequence continues at coordinate 425 of NZ_JAYFUL010000029.1, forward strand.
GGTCTGAATACGAAAGAGGTACATCTTTACGCCCTTGTAAATCAAAAAATTGTTTCCAAGGTTTTACAAACAACAAACTATGGGCTTGTCCTTTGATGTTCTCTAAGCTGATATATTCATAAAGCTGTGGCGTGTCTGGTCGCATCTTTAGCCATAATATGCGTGTGGCTTCACTGACATGACAGTTTCGCATGATAATATTACGGTTGTGGATAGCCTCGCTCCCACAGGTAAGTGCCGAATGACAAAAACCAAATTCGCAATCTTCGATGATAATATTAGTGTTGGCGCCGTTGTTTGGCACACGGTCAGCCCACGGACCTTTGCCACCTTTCAAGGCAATGGCATCATCATTTACCGACATATAACAGCCTTTGATAAGCACATTATTACAAACATCAATATCGATGGCATCCGTACTAGGGGCTTTTACGGGTTGATAAGGCGAGAAAATATGAACATCCAATACTTTCACATTATTGCATTGATAGTAGTGGCTCGTCCAGAAACCTGAATTATGAAGTTTAACATCTTGTACCTGTACATTATTAGATTTCCAGATGAAAACCAGTCGAGGGCGAGAAACCTCTAAGTTGGTACAATTAGGATTCTCTTTACGCCTAGCCCAGAAAGCCTCCCAGTAGTGTAAGCCATTGCCATCAATCGTTCCTTTTCCAGCAATCGTAAACCCATCTACTTGATAAGCATTTACCAAGGCTGTAAAATAATCTAAACTTTGTCCTTCCATTCTTGAAGGCAGTTTAGGATAGTCAGCGATATTATCTGACCCTTTTAATACTGCTCCTTCAGATACATACAAATGCGTTTTGGGCTTAAAAAACAAAGCACCACTCATAAATGTCCCTTTCGGAATGATGATTACACCTCCGCCCTTTTGGGCTGCTAAATCAATCGTTTGCTGAATAAGCTCCGTTTGTACGAGCGTACTATCTTGCTTAACGCCAAAATCGGTAATCACATACGCTTTGCCAAGCTGTGCGAGCGTTACTTTTTTGTTAGTTGTAAACCAGCTTGATATTGGGCTACCATCGGGGAAAGTAGCTTTAGCTGTTTTTTGTGCGACCATTTGCGTGCATCCCAAAAGCGAACACGCCAGTATTAGAATCAGTTTTTTCATGTTAAATATTTATGGATTAACCATCCGCATGATTTAAAACTGCAACTTGACACGATTTAGTGATTCTTCCATCCTGTTCCTTAGGGTATAGTAACAACAAGCTAAGAGGATTTTCGCTCAAACATTAAATTGGGTTGTTTCTATTAATACTATTATGCTTTAAGAACAATAGCAACAGGATAATATTCCGAGTATTTATCAATTATTTATACCGAAAGGCTGTTTGAATCACGAAAAACAATATATTTGGGTACATTAACGTATATGTTAAATTTTATACAAAATCCATAATATATAATACAATTTTAATGAAACTTATCGTGGTTCGCTACCTTATTTAAAATGATTAAACCTTGTGTCATAAGTATAAATTGTATGAAAAATTATGCACTTAAAATGTTATTTTAATATAAAAATAAATACAGCACTCATAGTGTTTGTTTTCCCCTTCTGTCAGCTTTGTCATGCACAATCTAGTGAACTCATGAAGCTACAAAAATCTTTGCCTACGATAAGTGATAGTTTAAGATATGTAAATACATTGAATAGGATTGCTACGTTGTTGTATGAAAAAAACATCGATAGTACGTTTTACTACACCAAAAAGGCTAGTGAAATAGCTAATAGACTAAAGTATGCAAAAGGCCAAGCAGATGTATTGAATAACCTCGGCATCTTTTATTTTATCAAGGGGAATATACAGCTAGGGTTACGCTATTTTAATGAAGGGAATATTCATTACAGAAAGCTTCAAGATTCTTCCAACATTGTCCAAACGTTAATGAATATCGCCATTCTTTATGAGGTAATGGGACGAGAAAAGAAGTCGTCCACTAATTATAATTTGGCACTGGAATTGGGCAAAAAAATAAGTCATGATTCTATTTTTTCATTGGTTATCTATAACTACATCATCAAATACCCCAATAAATTCAGTAAAGACTCGCTCAACTATTACCTTAACAAAGGCAGAAACATTGCTGCAAAGTATAGAGACAAACGTATACTGTTGGCGTATGACCAATTGACGGCTGATAATTATATTAAAAATAATCAGTTTGATAAAGGCATGGCTTTATTAAAACAGGCTAATGACGATGCGTTAAAAAATAATCTCTCGAATGTCTCCGTCATTATCTTGACTGATATGGGTGACCAGATGTATCAACGGGATAAGTTAACCGCCATACAATACTATAAACAAGGACTTACCATTGCGATTCAGAAAGGCTATTTAGTTGATAGTGAGCTACTCACAAGAAAATTAGCCGCTACTTATGCTGAACTAAAAGATTATTATAATGCCTATTTATTTAGCAAGCAATACCAAAAAATCAATGACAAAATAGATGCACAAGAAAACCTATTTGGCATTGACTATCAAGATTTTGCAGCCAAAGAGCAACAGCTAGAATCATCAAACCTGTTGGCAAAGTACCAATCTAGGCTATTGATATTAGCTATCGTGATCAGTGTGATGGCTATCGTGATGATGATTATATTATGGCGTAGTTGGAAGAGTACACAAAAGTCCAGAGAGGCCCTCAGACTACAGTTTCAGCATGCAGAAGTAACGATGCATGATTTAGAGACGATGAATAAAAACTATGCACGCCTTATCAAAATTGTGGCACATGACCTCCGAAATCCAATTGGAGCGGTTGGTGTGATGACTTCGATGCTCGCCGAAAAAGAAATGGATGAAGACGATAGCGAGCTAATAGCGCTAATACAGACGTCTATCAATAATAGCCTAAACTTAATTAATGATTTACTAAAAACTGATTTTGAGCAAAAGCATGACATCCATAAAGAAGAAACATCCTTTGATGGCTTACTGAATGAATGTGTGCAATTACTCCGCTTTAAGGCAAAAGACAAGCGTCAGCAATTGATTTTTAATACGGATACGAATATTAAAATGAATATTGATAGGGACAAAATATCGAGGGTGATTAATAACCTAGTGGTGAATGCCATCAAATTCAGTCCAGAAGGAAGCAATATTTATATTACTACCAAAGTAACGGAAAGTGGCACACTTACTACTGTAAAAGATGCAGGAATAGGCATACCCGTAAAAATGCAGGATAAAGTATTTGACCCTTTTACGTCGGCAAAGCGAAAAGGAACGGGAGGCGAACAACCATTTGGTTTAGGGTTGTATATCAGTAAACAAATTATTGAAGCACATCATGGTAAGATTTGGCTAAAAAGCGAACCTGATAAAGGGACGGAGTTTTTTGTGGAATTGCCGTTTGGGAGGTGATTGTTGTGATAGGGTAAATTATACCAAATATATTTACTACCAATACTATTAAATGACAGTCTATTTATATTTTTTATCTCTGATTAATCTAATGTTATTAAACTCGGGAAATACATGAATATCTTCCTCTGGAATAATTCCTCTACGAATCCAGTTCGTTACTAAAGACTCTTCTGCAATTTCATATTTGTTGCAATAGTTTTTGATAGTAAGCCAATCACTCAACTCAATTACTTTACCCTCTGACAGCATAAAGTTCTTTGCTTCTTCAATAAGTGCCTTAGCTTGGCTAAGAACATCATCCGTATGGGCATTAATAATTTGTACCATAGCTTTAAAGGAGATTTTTACCCCTTTTTCTAGTTTTTAAGTTCTTCAATAATTTGGTTAATTTTCAGAATTGAATCAAGATACTCGTTGATTTCATCGTTTGTAAGGTTTTCAATTTCTTCCTCTAACCTTTTCTTGAGATTCGCTTTTGACTCCTCAAGCACTTCAATCATGTGTTCTTTCATATCCTAATTTGCAATACAAATAAACTATGTGTTCGGTTAGCAAACAAACAGTTTAATATATTTTAATCTAATAGGTAAATATTCTTCGCCCTTGTTGGTATTTTTACGGGGCCTCCTAGACCAAAATAGGCTGAAATTCCAGAACTACAAACATGAGTTCATTAAATCTCTTTTTAAATTTATATACTCACAGAAGGTATTAAAAAGTTTACAGGAATATTTAACCCTTTACTAAGGCGACTTATCATCTGTACTGTAAGCTCTTGTTTACGGTTCATTATCTTTGATACTTTCGTTTTATCTCCGATATAGGGAATTAAATCTACTTGCTTTAAATTCTGTTGTTCCATTTTATACTGCAAATATGCGATAGGATCACTGGCTTGCATAGGAACGTGTATTTCTTCATATGCTTCTATCAATGAAATAAGCATTTCCAACTCTTGTCCTTGATCGCTGTCTTTGCTAGGCTTTAATTTCATCAATGTACGAACTTTGCTCAATGCTAGTTGATGATATTTATTATCTATTATATTATCCATTGTATTCAATTTTAGTAACGTCTATTTTATCGCCATTGTTGGTATTTTTAACGGGGGTCTCCTAGACCAACGAGCTAAGAATAAGCAACCTACCAACTTTATAGTTTGATTTTATTTTTTCTTTGGAGCGTTGCTTACGCTCGTGTTGTTGGTGAAAAAAACACCAACAATGGCGGCATAAAGCATGCCTATCAAATATTGATTTGACTACTATTCCATGCCATGCTTGGAATCGAACTTAATAAGTATCAATGTCTAAACGGCTTTTCTTCTTTGTTCTCGAATATAAAGCTATTGGTTGTTAAGTATATGTGCAAAAGGATTTGTGGGGGCTTGGAACAACGAGGGAGTTGTTTTTTCACAGTGTTCGTAATATGTATTCTGCTTTGTCTTTCATGTATGGTACTTCTACTTTATAGTATCTGTCGTAATCTGGATATAACACAATTAAATACATATTTGAAACTTTAAGTCCATAGTTTTTTTCAAGGATGTATTTGTACAAACTTTGTTGTAAGCAATAACGATTATAGCTTGTGTCGTCAATATCTGCCAATTGTCCAACACCCTTTTGCCATTGATTATTTTTTATTGGTTCTCCATTGAAAGAGTTGATAACTTTTTTACTTCTCTTCCAATCATACATTTCGTAACCATTTCCATTTCTAGAAATTAGGTCGATTGTTCCCGCAATATGATGATGCTCATCAAATATTCTCCATTCTGTTCTATATGGTTTAATATGGTTATTTTCTTTTACGAAACTTTCAAACAAATGAAACTCCTCGGTTTTTTCATATTCCTGTTCCAAATAGAAATTCTCAATTTGTTCGTGAAGATATGTTCCTTTAGTAGCAGCTTCTATTCCTCTTTTATTCCAAATTCCTACAATTTCTTCAACATCTTTACCATAAAGTTCGTTATTTGGATTTAGTCGACTTGCCGCTGAATATCCATCAAATTCTGGAAAAAATTTTCCAATAATTGTACTTGCTGATGGTGCTGGTGCGTTGTCAATTGTATAAACATGAGGTTCAGGATAAAATTTAATTCTTAGGTCTCTTGGATGAGCATTTTCATCATTAAAACCAATTGATTTTTTATTATTAACTTCTCCAATAAAAGTCGGCTTAACTAATTTTTCCTCTTTGAGTTCTTGTTCGTCAAAATCTCTTTCAATAGTTTCAGTTTGCTCTTCAATAGATTGAAAGGTATGATTAAGATATTGTTCTCTATATTTTGCTTTTTCCCACTTTTGGGCTTGTACAATGTCCCAAAGTTTTTCAACCTGTAATAATGGTTGTTTTAACAATTGGCTTGGTATTTCATATTTTGGAATTGCTGACTTTATTGTTTCTGCTATATATCGCAAACAGTCATCTTCTTGCAAATGAACTTGATATTCTGAAAACCGAATAACTATCCAACCTCTATCGACAAAATAAATGTCTCGATTAACATCTTCGCCTTTGCAATGTGTGGGCTGTCGAGTTATTCCTGCATAGGGTTCGTCAATTTCAATATCTATTCTAATGTTTGTATTTGACTTGTCAATAATCGCTATGTCAGGTTCAAAAGGTCGTGTTTCTTTACCTGTGTTTAGTCTTGCGTTTCCTAAAACTTTAAAGTCTTTTCCAAAATATTGTTCAATAGATTTTTGAAACGACTCTTCTTTAAATCCTCTACGTTTTGTGTTTCCTAATCTAAAGCTTCTTATTACAGTTCCTTTTTTCGGAAAGCGAAAAACTGGATATGAATTGGTCGTTTGAACTTTCGATATGTCATAATTAACAAAGACAACTTCGTCTTTAGATTTTGTTGTTTCAATTTTGGCTTGAGGAAGTTGTTCTTCTGATTTTGGTTTAGATTTTGGCTTAACCTCAAAAGCTTCAACTTTGGGAATTACCTTTTCTTGTTTAGTTTCTGTAGGTTTTGAATAAATAAGTTTTGGTTCATTTATTTTTATATCACTTTTAACAGGTGTGTCGGTATAAACTTTAGGTTGTGGTTTTTCTAAAATGGATTTTTCTTTATGTGTTTCAAGTTTTGGTTTCGCAGCTTTTTTTTCTACTGTGACAGTCGAAAGGGTTCTTTTATTTTCTTCTTGTTCAATTTTTGCTTTTTGTTTTTTCTTTGAAAGTCTCCAAATGGCAAATATGATTAAGGATATCCCAATAAAAATAGCAGTCCAAAATCTCAATGGATGTGTTGTCTTTAATTCAATTAAAAGTCGGTATATTTCTTCCATTATTTTGTTTATTTATAATTTCATTCTACAATGAGGCACAACTTTTTAATATGCGAAATTTTTGTCGTACTTTTTCTATTGTTGGTGGTTTCATATTCTAATCTACCCATTCCCAAATACAATCAAAAATATTTAATCCACCAATCACAAAAAACTTATTATACGGTAAATGTTCTTGATATAATTCAAATTATGTCATTAGTAAATTGATTATTGCTAAAAGCGTTTTGTACATAAGCAATTGCAAAGTGAACATAGCCAGTAGTGATTTGTGCATATGCATTTGCAAAGTGATATTAACCAGTGAAGACTTGTGATTAAGCAATAGCAAAAAGCTACTCATGGCATGACTTTGAGTCATGCCATGAGTGACATTTTATGATTATCTAAAATATTTTATCCAAAAGGCTTTCGTTAATAACTCGGTATGCGTCTTCATAGAATTGTTGTCTATCTTCCGAAATATTGATAAACGTATTTGCCAGCTCTCGATTTACCAACTTGCCATTTCTTAATCCTATATAGTCTTTAAAGGATGAAAACTCCCAATCTTCCATTTTTTTTACTAATCCAGCTTTCATTGGATTTTGATGGATATAATGAAAACATGTAGTAGTATATCTGTTTGGTAGTACTTCTGAGTTGTCCACTAAGACTTTAGAACAAGTATTTTGGGTAAATAATGACCCTGTTCTGTTCTTTTGTTTGTTAATTGCTCTTGTATAAGAGCGTAAAATTATCTGGATGCCTTTACTTAAATCTTTACTGTCTTTATCAGGAGGTATGTAAATCAAAAAATGGAAGTGATTTGGCATTAAACACCAAGCTATAATTTCGGAATGAGGTTTAACGTATTCTTTAACTTTCTCTAAGAAATAGAGGTAATTATCTCTATCAAAGAATAAGGTCTGTTTATTATTCCCTCTATTGTAAATATGGAATAATTCATTAGGGTAGAGTTTCATTTTTGTGAGGTTTATCTTTTACAATATTTTCTCAGTGAAAGTTACTTTTACTCATGGCATGACTCAAAGTCATGCCATGAGTATTTCCAAGTCTTTATTTACCAATACAAAACTTAGAAAATATATTCGCCAACAAGTCATCCGTAGTGATTTGACCTGTTATTTCGCCTAGGTGGTGTAGGGCAAAGCGGATGTCTTGGGCTAGGAAATCGCCTGTGATGCTTTGGTCTAGGCCTTGCAACACGTTTTCTAATGCTCCGTTGGTTTGTAATAAATGTTGATAGTGGCGTAGGTTGGTCACTACGGTATCTCCCGATTTTATTTCTCTGGTTTTTACTTTTCTGACCAGTGTATCTTTCAAAGTGTCTATGTTTTTATTCTCAGACGCTGAAATCCAAAGAATGTCTGGATAGGTGGTATCAAAAGCTGATTTTTTATCAGGCGATAATTTATCTACTTTATTGCCTACTAATAGATAAGGGGCGTTGAATTCCGAAATCTGCTGGGCAATTTCTGAAAGCTGAATTTCTGAAGCATCGAATAAATAGACAATCAAACTGGCTTTATCCATTTGTTGTAAGGTACGCTCTACTCCTATAGCCTCGATGGTATCAGTAGTTTTGCGTAAACCTGCGGTATCTATCAATCGGAATCGGATGCCTTCTATAAAAAGCTCGTCTTCAATCACATCACGGGTAGTTCCTGCAATGTCTGATACGATTGCTTTTTCTTCGTTCAATAGACGATTCAACAAGGTCGATTTTCCTGCATTTGGTTTTCCTGCAATAACCGTCGGTACGCCATTTTTGATGACATTCCCCATCTCGAAACTATCAATCAGTGGAATCAGTACTTTCTGAATCTTAAAGATTAATTGACGCAAATCGTCACGGTCGGCAAATTCTACGTCTTCTTCACCAAAGTCTAACTCTAGTTCTATCAAAGACGCAAAATGAATCAGGGCTTCTCTGAGTTGTGCGATTTGTTTTGAAAATCCTCCTCTGATTTGATTGATGGCTGTCTGATGCGAGGCTTCTGAATCTGAGGCTATCAAATCGGCCACGGCTTCGGCTTGGGCAAGGTCTAATTGTCCGTTCAGGAATGCACGTTGTGTGTATTCACCTGGATTCGCCAGTCTAGCGCCTTCACGCAGTAATAGTTTAAGGATTTTCTGGATAATGAAGTCGGAACCATGACAAGAAATTTCGATGGTATCTTCACGGGTATAAGATGAGGGGGCTTTGAAAAGCGAGACCAATACTTCGTCAACAATGGTGTCGTTGTCTCTGATAGTACCGAAATGTATGGTATGCGAAAGCTGTTTGTCTAGGTTTTTACCTTTGAATATTTTATTGACAATCGGGAAGGTTTCTGGGCCAGAAACACGAATTACGCCAATAGCTCCGATGCCTTGCGGAGTGGCTAAGGCACAAATTGTATCTTGATTAAACATGAATTTGTAACACGATTTGATTTTGCGACGTCCCGCAATCGTGGATTGAATGAGTTCGGTAACGATAGCGAGACGCCGCCTCGTACCAAATCGTGCTACAAATTTAAAACAAATCCTTCAATTTCATGGCAATACCCATATCACCTGAGATTTTTAGTTTACCAAACATAAAGGCGGTCATCGGATTCAAATCGCCTGTCATTAAGCCTTGTAAGTCTTTTAGGCTTACGCCAATGGTGCAGTCTGCGGCTTCGTCGGCATTACTTACGCTTCCGTCTGCTCCAATAAAAATACTTCCTGCATCGGTTGCAAATTTAATAGATGAGCCTAGTCCTCCTTTGGCGGCTGCCAAATTGGTGATTTTTTGTGTTAGTTCTTCAAAAGTCATGTTGCTGAGATTGATTATATTTTTAATATTGATTAAGACTTTTCTATTCTTAAAAGCCTTACTTTTCTTCACTAAGCGTATCTGTTAAAAATAAGATTTCTGTTCTTAGCGTCCTTACTTTTCTTGTCTTGATACAAGAAAAGTAACAAAAGAAAATCAAGAATTTATAAACTCGCTATCGCTCAAACAGTATAAATTCATTAAATGCTGACGCAAATGCAAAAAGAGAACATTGTAAAAAAGCTAATAGCTCAAAGCTGATGACTCATAGCTGATGACTGATAGCTCAAAGCTCACTGCTCATAGCTATCTATCTACGAAATCGTTTCTTTGAATACTCTTAATGTTGCGTCCCACGCTTTTTTGGCTACTTCTGCGTTATAGCGAGTGGGTGCGGTGTCGTTATTGAATGCGTGTTGTGCGCCTTCGTAAACGTATAATTCGTATTTCGTTCCTGCTGCCTTTAGGGCTGTTTCATAGGCTGGAATGCCTGCGTTGATACGCTCGTCTAGTCCGCCGTAATGTAATAACAATTTGGCTTTTATTTTTGGTACATCAGCCGCTTCTGGTTGGCGACCATAATAGGCTACTGCTGAATTAAGCGTTGGTGAATTAACCGCTAATTGATTAGCCAAGCCTCCGCCCCAACAAAAACCTACACAACTGGTTTTGCCATTGCTTTTTGGTAAAGCCTTTAGGTAATCAAAGCCTTTTAAAAAGTTATTGGTATTTTTAGCAGCATCTAATTTACTGAATAAATTACGTGCTTCATCTTCGTTTTCGGGTGTTCCTCCTAAAGGCGAAAGGGCATCTACTGCCAAAGCGTAATAGCCTGCTTTTGCTACCCTGCGTGCCACGTCTTTGGTATGAGGATTGAGTCCGCGATTTTCGTGAATGACAATCACAGAACCAATTTTCCCTTTTATTTTTTTGGGTTGTGCTAAATACGCTTTCATCGTACAGCCATCACCTTCGTAAGTAATATCTGATGTTTCGATATCGTCGTCGTTTTCAGGGATAGTAGCTGCGTGAGCATAATTTACTTCTAGTAGCGGTAATACCGACAAAGCGGCTACCGTACTCCCTGTTAACTTAACAAGGCGTTTAAGGAAATCCTCACGCGTCAAAGGTTTGTGCGTGTACTCGTCAAAAAGGTTAATAATTTCTTGGTTCATAGTTATTGTTGTTGTTTAGTTGTGAGCTATGAGCTATGAGCGTTTTTTCTATCTATTAAATCCTACCTTATCACTCAAAAGTTTATAAATACCTGATATTCAATCCTTATCACTAGCGGGTGACTTAAGTCACCCGCTAGTGATAAGGATTGAAAGCTTGATTTGAAGGGTTATTCTACACCATTTAAATCAATAATTACATATTTATGCTAACTTTTAAGACTCTTAAAAAATGCGGCTAATCAATAGCCTTTAAATCTAATGCTCATGACATTAATCGAAAACCAAAGTCTAAAGCTCATTACTCATTGCTTATAGCTCAAAACTAATACAATTACTTTAAAAATTCTATGTTTCTTTTTAGTCCTGCATACTTTGTTCTTTTCAAAGGTGACTTTTTAAAGATGGTTTGAAATACCTCTTCGGTGATTTCCTCCCAATCGCTTTTCGTAAAATTAGCTAAGTCGGGATGAAGATTAAATTGGGGTTCTTGATGTGGTTTTGAAAAACGATTCCACGGACAAACATCCTGACAAATATCACAACCAAAAAACCAGTTTTCAAATTTATGCTGTGCCTCTATGGGTATTGCCTCTTTTAGCTCAATGGTATAATAACTGATACATTTCGAGCCGTTTACTACATAAGGTTCGACGATGGCATCCGTCGGACAAGCATCTATACAACGTGTACACGTACCACAGTAGTCTTTTACGGGGCCATCAGGCTCTAACGGTAAATCCAAAATCAGCTCTGCGATAAAGAAGAAACTGCCTTGGTTTTTATTGATAATATTACTGTTTTTACCAATCCAACCTATACCCCCTTTTTTTGCCCAAGCTTTATCCATGACAGGGGCAGAATCTACAAAAGCTCTCCCTCCTACTTCCCCAATTTCTTCTTGAATATAGGCTAAAAAAGTTTGTAGTTTCTCTTTTACCACAAAATGATAGTCTTTGCCATAAGCATATTTAGATAGTTTTAAATCATTTATACCTTCGGGCAGTCTTTCGGCAGGATAATAATTAAAGAGTAAGGAAACCACCGACTTGGCATCATCTACCAATAGTCGTGGGTCTAGCCTTTTGTCAAAGTGGTTTTCCATGTACTGCATCTTGCCATGCTGATTGGCTTTTAACCAATTCTCTAGTCTAGGAGCTTCCTCCTCCAAAAACCCTGCTGCTGAAATACCACAAAAGTCAAAGCCCAATTCTTTGGCTTTTTGTTTTATTAAAAACGAATATTGGGCTTTGTTAATCATTTATTATGTAAGCAATATAATACAAGCAATGTTTTTATTTATCTTAAATACCTGATAATTAATAACTTGAGATACTAATCTAATCACCAATCACTATTTACGAATTACTTAAGTTAAGCAATTTTTACAGAAGTCATCGTTAAAGAACCACCCACAGGCACATCATTAAAGAAACTTACTTCCTCGTTCTTTTCTTGCATTCCTAAAATATACAATAATGGATAGTAATGGTCTGGCGTTGGTATGGCCAATTTAGCAGCCTCGCCCATACTTTCATAATTTATTAAAGGTTTATGATTGTTCTCAGCAATATTCTTTTTGAATTTCTCATTCATTTCTATCGTCCAATCATAGCCATAAGCCCCGTCTATTCTCCGAAAATCTACCATGCGTAAATTATGTACCATGTTGCCACTACCTATAATCAATACGCCTTTACGACGCAAAACTGCCAATTCCTGTGCCAATTCATAATGATATTGCGGCGACTGGTGATAATCAATACTTAATTGTAATACTGGAATGTTGGCTTTTGGATAAATATGGCGAATGATAGTCCAAGTACCATGATCCAAACCCCATTCGTGGTCTAAATGCACCTCCGTTTTAGTAATCAATTTTTTAGTTTCTTCTGCTACTGCCAAACTACCTTTGGCTGGATATTGCACATCAAACAGTGCTTGCGGGAATCCGCCAAAATCATGAATGGTTCTGGGCTTTTCCATTGCTGTTACAAAAGTACCTCTTGTAAGCCAATGTGCCGAAATAACAATTATGGCGGTAGGCTCTGGAAAATCATTGGCCAAAGTTGCCCATTGTTGACTAAATTGATTATTTTCGATGCCATTCATGGGTGAGCCATGACCAATAAAAAATAATGGCGTTTTTTGTGCTTGTTTGGATAGCTGATCTGAAAATGCTTTTAATGTTCCTAATGCTGACATCGCTAATACCCCAGTAGAGGCTTTTATAAATTCTTTTCGTTTCATTGCTCTAAAATACTATATTTATGCAACGGATAGCTTGATTAGTAAGTTCAAAGAGTAACTTAGCAGGAAAATTGATAAGTAATTTTACTCATTTTTTAACATATTTTGTGATATTTATCATTTTCAGAATTTTCTTTGGGAAAACAATTTTGACACGCAGTATTATTTTTTTAAATTAGGGTAATAACAACTAATAAATTATCAAAAGCCTATGAATTTTAGTTTTGACAACTACCAAACCGAAGGCTTCTTCGATGAAATGTTTGATGCACAAGGTAATGTGCGTATGGGGTACGAAGCATTCAAGGAACGGGTAGAACAGTTAAAGATTGAGGAGTTTATTCGTCGCCACCAAGCAGCAGAACGCTCTTTAATGGCAATGGGTATTACTTTCAATGTTTATTCGGAAAATGAAGGAACAGAACGCATCATGCCTGTTGATATTATCCCCCGAGTAATAGAAGCGGATGACTGGAAAAAAACCGAGAAAGGTTTGATACAACGCATTACGGCATTGAATATGTTTTTGGATGATATTTATCATGACCAAAAAATATTGAAAGACGGCATCGTTCCCCGTGAATTGATTGAAACTTCAAAAGACTTTTTACGCCCTTGCGTTGGTATTCGTCCACCAAAAGGCATTTATATCCACATTACGGGAACAGATTTGATTCGTGGCGACGATGGTAAGTTTATGGTATTGGAAGACAACCTCCGCTGTCCGTCGGGTGTTTCTTATATGCTCGAAAATAGAGAACTGCTAAAACGTACCTTCCCTGAAGTATTGGGCAAAACCAGAGTACAGTCAATCTCAGACTATCCAAACAAATTGTTGCAGATGTTACAACACATCAGCGACAGACCAAACCCTACGGTTTGTGTACTGACTCCGGGTATTTATAATTCAGCTTATTTTGAGCACTCTTATTTGGCTCAACAAATGGGTGTTGAATTGGTAGATTCACGCGATTTAGTAGTGCATGATGGTTATGTGAAAATGCGTACTACTAAGGGATTCCAAATTGTCGATGTTATTTATCGCAGAATTGACGATACTTTCTTAGACCCTAAGGCGTTTAATCCAGATTCTTTAATTGGTATTCCGGGTATTTTTGATGTGTATAAAAAAGGTAGAATTGCCTTAGCGAATGCCCCAGGAACAGGCGTGGCAGATGACAAAGTAATTTATGCATATGTACCAAGAATCATCAAATATTATTTAGGCGAAGACCCAATCATCCCGAATGTGGAAACCTTTATTTGTGGTGAAGAAGATGATTGTAAATATGTATTAGAAAATATTGAGAAACTGGTAGTAAAAGAAGCTAACGAAGCAGGTGGATACGGTATGTTAATCGGCCCTAAATCTACGAAAGCAGAACAAGAAATCTTTAAAGCACGTATCAAAGCAAATCCTAGAAATTATATTGCTCAACCTACGATTTCACTGTCAAGAGTACCTTGTTTGATTGATGATCATTCAGAAGGCAGACACGTTGACTTACGTCCATACATTCTTTATGGAGACGGCGTAAAAGTGATTCCGGGTGGATTGACTCGTGTAGCTTTACGCAAAGGTTCATTGGTAGTTAATTCATCGCAAGGTGGGGGGTCTAAGGATACTTGGGTATTGTATTGATGGGTTGATTTTTAACTTTAAAGGTTGGCAAATTTATGGATTTGCCAACCTTTAATTTTTATGAAGCATTATCTTGATGTTTTACTTAAATCGTATTTGTAAATTTAATTTAAAAAACCATTCTCCATTTTCCTCATATATTTCTCCAAAGTCATGCCTAGAACTACTAGCAGTATCAAGTTTTGTGTTAGCAAACAAATAGTCTTCAAACTTATTTCTGTTGTATATATGATAGCATAAAACATCTCCGTCAGTCTTAACAACGAGATAGCCTCCCGTCGCATCATATTGCCCAGACCATACTTTTGAAGGCATCATCCCCAAAGCGATATCCACAAGAAACCTTTTTATTTTATATTCATAAAATAAATGTTTATTGGTCACATCAAATCCTAAAGGGTTCATTTCTTCCGTGATTTTTGTTAAATCCTTTATTGTTGAATAATTGGAGGTATAGAATTGGAATAGTACAGTGGATAAAATTTTCGGTAACAAACTATCAATAAGAATTAGGTTATTACTAAAAATAGGCTTTTGTAATTTTATAAATTCAAGATACCCACCTTTAGAATAAATAGCTGTTATTCTATCTTTAATTTTACTTTTTGATGATATGCTATTAACTTCTTCTATGTCTGACTCATTTAGCAAAGTACCCACAATTTTAAAAATAAAATTAGTCGTTTCTCCTGCGTTCAAAAGTGTGGCAGGATTTCCAAGCTTTGACTTTATGCTAAACCCTAATGATGGTTGAAGCCCAGTTATCTGATCATGAACCATAATAGTAATATCTGTTTTTGCAGAAGAACTAGCCTTTAAAGAGAAACAGTTTATACTTTCCATGAACTCTTCAATCTCAGGAATTGAGAAACTTCCTTCATTATTTTTTATTTGTTCAAGAAGGTATTTTGCATTTTCTTTAAATTCAGAGACTGGTACACGAAAAACTTCTTCATTGCCAGATATAATGATTATATTATCCTCAATAGCATACTCAAAATTACCATTGGCTTCTGTTCGAAGAATTTTAATAATAGGATATATAAAGTTCCTAATCTTATTTATTTCACTATCCCCAGCACAAAGCTCTCCATCACCTAATAGTTTGAACAAAGCGTATATCTCACTCCACTCTCCTTTATTTCCCCTAATCATTTTTATTGGATTCCTATTAGTTTTAAAATTTCAATTGCTGTAGCTTGAATCGCTGGAACAGCAACGGAGTTACCAAATTGCTTGTAGGCAGAAGCATCCGCTACTGGTATTAAATAGTTGTCAGGGAAGCCCTGTAATCTTGCCCATTCACGTGGTGTCATTTTACGAATCCCCTCTCTATTAACCTCTCCCTTTATATGTGTAGTAGGTGTAAAGTCTGTAATTCTATTATCAATAACCAAATTTCTTTCACGTCCCATTCCTCCAACTACTATTGCATTACTTACACCATCATCAGGTATTATTGCAAACCCAAATCCATTCCCCTTACTTTCATGTCTTGCCTTATGATTATATAAGGTTTGTAAATATTGTTTAGATAAATAATACTTAGTAGGTACTACATTTTTTTCTTTAACCTCAGAAAAGGGTATTTTCATTTTAGTTGGCTTAGGGTATTCAAATTTTTCGATTCCTAAATCATTCCTAAATCCAACTATGTATATCCGTTCTCTATTTTGTGGAACTCCAAAATCTTTAGCATTAATAATTTCAGGTTCAGGAACAAAATAACCTAAATCATTTCTAAGTACATTAAGAATGGTTGCTAATGTTTTTCCTCCATTATGGTTTCGTAAACCCTTTACATTTTCTAAGAAAATTGCTTTAGGCTGCTTTCTTTTGATGATTTCAGCAACATCAAAAAACAACGTACCTCTTGTATCTTCAAATCCTCCTCGTCTTCCTGCAATAGAAAATGCTTGGCATGGAAACCCCGCACAAAGCAAATCAAAACCATCAGGAATATAACGTTTAGTTTCTTCTTTGGTTATATCTCCAAATGGTGTTTCTCCAAAATTTGCTTTGTAAGTTCTTTTGGCTTCTTTATCCCACTCACTCGTAAATACGCATTTACCTCCTACGTTTTGCATAGCTAGTCTAAAACCACCAATTCCAGCAAATAAATCTATAAACTTAAATTTGGGACTTAAAGTATGCGGAAAAGGAATCTCAAATGTATTAAACACACCATATTGAATAGCCTCTTCTACTACCAAATTTGTTATTTTTTCATTTGGATACGAGAATTCAAGAATATCTTTAGCATATTCAATAGCATCTTCCTTATAAAATTTGGATACCCCATTTTTACTATTGTTCAAATAATGAGACAACACAGCTTCTCTATTTTCGTTAGATTGTATTCTTTTACTCTTCCCCCATTTTTTTTCAATCTCCTCTAGTAATATTTTTTCTTTAAAATCCATTATTATTTATTGTTAACCTTAGCACTATACAAAGGTAGTAAATTCAAATACAGAACAGTAAATGACTATCAATGTTTTTCTTGCCTCTTTTTATCTGAATACTAGCGTTCAACGATTAGTATTAATACCCCTCAACATTATAGATTCAAGGCAAAACAAGAAGCACTGCAAGGAAATAAAAATCCTATTTTTCTATTGAAGCTGTTTAAACTTTCCGTTTCTGAGGTGAAAGTATTGTATTTTTGAATTGATTTTTTCAACATTTGCGAAGCATAGCATCGCTACGTTGAGTAAATTTTGGAACAAGCTATGCTAAAAGACTTAGTTTAACCCGAAAGGAAAAGTTTAAACAGCTTCATTATAAAGGACAATTAACGATACGCTAATTGTGGAGCTTTAATTTATTCAATAAACATTTGAATCCTTTTGATTCTTTGGTAGATTTGAGTAAACTGAACCTTATCTATCATCCCTATGAAAAAAAACATCTTATTCATCTGTTTAATCATTGCTTTTACTTCCATTTCATCCTTTGCTCAGGTAAACAAAACACTGTTGGATAGTCTTACTATCGCTATTGAACATGGGGCATATCCTAATATTGATGGTATGGTGGTTTCACAAAAAGGGAAATTAATCTATGAAAAATATTTTAATGGATTGACGCAGTCTAGCTTACATGATACTCGCTCGTCTTTCAAGTCTATCACAGGACTACTTGTCGGCATCGCCATTGACAAAGGCTATATAAAGAGTGTTGATGATAAGGTATATTCATTTTTCCCTGAATACAAAAATTTTAATAACTGGGATAGTAGAAAAGAAAGCATGACAATCCAGCACCTTTTAGCAATGAAATCGGGGTTTGATTGTGAAGAATGGGATGGTGCTAAAGATTGCGAGGATGAAATGGCGGAGACGAATGATTGGGTAAAGTTTTCACTTGATTTACCCATGTTACATCCTTCTGGGACGCATTGGGCTTATACGTCATGCAATACAATGATACTCGGAGGTATAGTTTCCAATGCCTCAAAAATGTCTATTATAACATTCGCTGACAAATTTCTTTTTCAACCTTTAGGGATTAAAAATTATCGCTGGACAAAAGACCCTGCTGGACATGGAATGACCGCAGGGTCATTTTATATATTGCCAACGGATATGGCTAAAATTGGAGAATTGGTACTGAACAAAGGGCTGTATAAAGGCAAAAGGATTGTTTCTGAAAAATGGATAAAGGAGGCTACCCAGCCAATTACTAAGATTGAAAATTTCTCAAACGTAAGTATCTCAAAAGCTAAATCTGCGATACCGCAACCTACCTTTTATGGCTACACTTGGTATAATGAAGCAATCAAAACTGATAAAATCAGCCACAATGTAATATTTGCATCAGGCAACGGTGGGCAATATATTATGGTAATACCAGACCTAGCCTTGGTGGTAGCCTTTACAGGCAATAGTTACAACTCTTCCAAATCAAAACTACCTTTTGAAATATTAATAAAATACATACTTCCGTATTTTGAAGGGAAATGAGTTCTTGTTTTTACTCATGGCATGACTTAACAATCTATTCGATAATTAACAGACAAATGTTTAGTCATGCCATGAGATTATTAGAAGGCTAAAATTCACGCTATTTTTCAATCAACGTTTTAAATTCTTGAAGAGATAGAACTCGTACTTTTGGAAAGGGAGTATTCTCCAAAACTCTAAAATGTTTATCATTGGTAATAATATAGTCGGCATTTGAAGCGATGGCAATATCCACGAACTTATTATCGTCAGGGTCTTCTTCTATTAATTGCCATTTGTAAAAAGCCTCTATTTGTTCGGTAAACGGTAAATTTAACAACTCTTCTAAAACAATTTCAGCAAAATATTCTGAATAAAACCAAGCTAGTTTTTCTTCATATTCTTTGATAATTTCGTTGGATATTATCAAAGTAATTTCTGCATTGCGGAGTTTTTCATACAACCACCTTTCTGATGAGCGTTTCGGAACAATTGCCAATAAGATATTGGTATCTATCAAGATTCTCATTTATAAGGAGTTCTTAAATGAGTGTTCAATAATTCATCAATATTTTGTTGGCTCATATTATTTTCCTCCCATAGTTTTTCAGATTCAGCATCTACTTTTTGGGCGTAATAATTTGATAGTAATGCCTTTATTGCTATTAAATCTTGCTCATTCATTGGGCGAGAAAACATTTTGAGCAAATGTAATTGCACTTCGTTGAGCTTTGTTGATTGATTAATTGATGCCATCCTATTTGTTTTTTTACAAATTTAAATATTTTGGAAGATGAATTTCGCTTTCATTGTATTTTTCTCCAAATTAAGCGTTTACTCATGGACTTTTCACTCATGGCATGACTAACAGTTAATCTGTTTATTATCAAATAGCTTGTTTAGTCATGCCATGAATTTGCCACCCAATCTCACTACCGTATCCTACTTCCCTCCTCTTCTACATTATTTGTTTTACTACGACTACGAACTGTACTACCAAAGCTTCTGGAGTAACTTAATTTAAAAATCCTTGCATAGGCCGTCTCGTCCATATAATGCACTTTATTATTTTCTATAAATACGACTGGTGTAACTACGCCTACTTCGGTATAAATATTCATTGATTTAAAAATATCCGTAATCGCCAATTGTATCGTTCCTCTATCTTTATCTAGCTTTTTGGCTATGCCCAAATTCATTACGCCAAAACCTTTTATCATATTGGGGCCATCAAATTGGTTTGTATTATGCCATCCTGTAATTTCTACTTCGATATTTTGGGGCAGACTTACGCTCTGATTCAAGAAATAATTATGGAACAAATATGCCTTTTCAGCAACTTGAGGGGTATATCCAACTTTGTATTTACGATAAGCCGTTGTCCCCCCTATCGTTATTTTCCACCAACTAAAAAGCTGGATTGGCACATTGGTCGTGAGGCTAACGCTATTCATGAAATCCAGATTTTGTGGAGATAATATAAATATATCTTTGGCGGCAGTTGTACTTAATTGATAACGAATGATTGGATTTACTTCCTGTTGAATACCTAACCCAACGCTTATATTTTTATGGGTAAAAGTGGTTTTGAAGGCATTGGTAATACTCGGTTTTAGCAATGGATTGCCTGTAAAAACCGAACTAGGGTCATTATAAAATAAGCCTGAAATCAAGTCATTGTAAGCGGGTCTGCTGATGCGACGCGAAAGACTCACTACGTAACTACTATTTTCAGCTATTTTATGGGTAAAATTCAAAGAAGGGAAGAATTGAGAATAGGTGTTTGTCTGATGGTTAATATCTCTAGCCCAATATTCATATCTCAAACCCGTAGTGAAAGATATTTTAGGGCTTAGGGTAAAATCAAACGAAGTATAAGCAGCCAGAATACTTTCGTTACTAATAATAGTGCTTTGAGAACGACTATCCAACACCCAAACGTCATGCTCCTTTTTCTCTACCTTACTATTATTTGTATTGCTAGAATAACTCCCTTTGATGCCTGTTTCAACATTTATTTTATCAGTCAACTTCGTCGAAAAATCACCTTTTAATACGCCAATATTCAATTCAGAAAGGCCTTCGCCTCGGTTACCTTCTGTAAAAACTGAATCCGATGGTTTGATGACATTCCCTGCTTTATCATAATAGCTACTATTAATCAACGATGGACTATTGTTTCTGAAATACCAATAACTGGCATCAATATTCAGTTTAGATTTTATGGATAATTGTTTTTCTAAAAATGCGGAAGATTGTACATTTTGCCCAAGATTATTCCCTAATGAATTTATCTTCATGGCAAAGTAGTTTCCCGATTGAAAATCATAAAAACCATCACTTTGAACATTTGGTTTTGTAGTTGAATGTAAATAGGTTATGCTCCCTCCCACTAATGTTTTAGGGTTCAGTCTGTGGTCAAATCCCAGCGAAAGATTATGACTATTTTTTAAGTTAACTGTAGCACTATAAAAACTACTGGTATAAGCTCCACCCAAAGCAGGGAAATTCAATGCACCAAATGCCTGCCAACTTGACTTAGCCTCGTCGTGTAACATCGAGTAAGAAGCGTAGTAATTGGAGTTTTTAGTGCCATGTGACAAATTAATAGAAGCAGATGCTTTCTCTCCGAACCCATAGCCTAACGTTGAAGAAAAACTGAGTTTTGTCCCTTCATATTCATTTTTCTTTAAGACAATATTGATTAGTCCTGCCCCACCTTCGGCATCATATTGGGCAGTTGGCGACGTAATGATTTCTATTTTATCAATATTATCAGCATTCATGCCATTGAGCATCGCCATTACTTCCGTCAACGACAAGCGAACTGTTCGTCCATTAATCATCACAGCTACGCCACTTTGTCCGTTTAAACTAAAGCTATTATTTCGGTAGTCGATAATTACCCCCGGTAATCGTTCTAACACCTGTAGGGCAGAACTCCCTTTGGTCATTAAACTACTCTGAACATTTATCACCTGTCCAACTGGCGTGGTCTGAATCAAATTCTTTTTGGTGCTTACCACGACTTCGTTCAGTGCATTGATATTCTCGACCATTTGTAAAACGCCAATATCCAACGCTTCGTTTTGTAGAGATACGGTAATGGGTTTTGTAATCATAGACTGATAACCTACACTACTCACGCCTATTAAAAAGACGCCTTCCTTTACTAAGGGCAATGAAAACACGCCTTTTTCATCCGTATATGTTCCTTTTAGGATAAGAGTATCGCTTGCTTGATATAATACAACGTTTACAAAAGGGATGGCTTCATTGGTTTTATTAATTATTTTACCAGTAATTTGTCCGTAAGTAGTTGTTGCGATTAAAATGGCAATAATTAAAAGTAAGGCATTGGTTTTCATTGGCTTGTCATTTTGATTGTTAGTCAAAACAACAGCACATTTCCAAGATAAAATAATGTGATTGACAAGTCTTAGATTTGTATTGACCAAATGCAGAAAACCCTTATAATCAGGTTAAATAGCCATTATTGCATCTTGTCATTTTACTGATGTCGTTCGTCAATATGGATAGGTTATTATTGAGCATCAACGTATTTTGCAAGCTATTCTCTTTCATAAAATGTTCAATAACAAGGCTAATATCTTTTCAAAGAACAGTTGGTTTATTAAATATAAACTATACCACATCCCTTTTTGGTTTTTATACCACATCGCTTGGTGGACGCTTACTATCCGTAATTTTAGTGCTGTAGCCAATAATTTATTGAGTAGTGCCTACTCTATCAAATTCTTGTTTTATGTAGTCTTTCAAGCCATTGCGGTTTATTTCAATTTGTTTTACCTGATTCCTCATTACCTTCAAAAAGGCAAGTATGGACTGTATATTTTATTTTTATTACTCGTTGTACTCAGTACTTCGTGGTTTATTGTCGCGGGTTATTATACCAGTGCTTATCTTTCTGATTTTACCTTCAAGGAGCTTTATCAAAAAGAACCCAGTGATTTTATGTTCTTTTTCCTGATCAATGCCCTACCGTCGACGATGGCGAGTACAACCCTTGCGATGAGTATCAAGCTGACCAAAAATTGGATTCAATCAGAACGCAAGCAACATGTATTAGAAAAAGAGAAATTGGAAACAGAATTGAAATACTTGAAATCGCAGTTCAATCCTCATTTTTTGTTCAATACCATTAATTCCATCTTTGTCTTGATTCATAAAAACCCAGACTTGGCATCTGAATCATTGGCTTCATTTTCAGATTTACTTCGTTATCAACTATACGAATGCAACGAAAACGAAATAGCCTTGGAAAAAGAATTGTTCTTTCTGAATAACTTTATTGAATTAGAAAGGCTGAGATTGGATGAAAAACAAACTGATTTAAAATTTGAAATCAACAATCATTCCGCTATCGGTCAAACCATCGAGCCTTTTATCTTGATGCCATTTGTTGAGAATGCGTTTAAACATGTTTCAAAAGGGAAAGGACAACAAAACTACATCAGCATGACGCTAGATATTGATAGTGAGATGGTTCATTTGATGATAGAAAATAGTTTTGTGGTGGCTCAGAAATCAGACAATGGCATGTATGAAAATAGTGGCATAGGGCTAAAAAACGTCATACGAAGACTTGATTTATTATATCCCAAGCATTACAAACTAGCTATTAACGAAACTACCGACAGGTATAAAGTGACGTTAAAGTTGGCATTGAATAAAAAGCAATCTCTAATCCCTCAAACAACCTTATGATGAAATTAACTTGTGTAATCGTAGACGACGAGCCTTTGGCCAGAGAAGGGCTAGCTAAATACGTAGAAGCCATCGACTATCTAACCTTAGTAGGAATGGCTGAAAACCCGTTAGAGTTAGATAAACTGCTAGAAAACGAAAACGTAGATTTGATATTTTTGGATATACAAATGCCATTTATGAGTGGGTTAGATTTCCTAAAAATTAAAAAAGACTTACCAATGGTGATTATCACCACGGCATATCAAAACTATGCGTTAGAGGGATTTCAATTTGATGTGATGGATTATTTACTAAAACCCATCACCTTCAATCGCTTTTTTAAAGCCGTTTCCAAAGCCCGTGAATATCAACAATATCGCAATCACAAAGCGGGCATGATAGAAGAAATTGACCGAAACGATTTCTTCTTTATCAAATGTGACAATAAGTTCGAGAAGATATTCATTAATGAAATACTCTTTATTCAAGCCTTAGAAAACTATGTTTTTATCCAAACCGAAACAAATAAATACATGACCTTGATTTCTTTAAAAGCGGTGGAAGAATATCTTGACAAAAAGCACTTTATCCAAGTCCATAAATCGTATATCATAGCAGTTTCAAAAATAAAGACAATTGAAAACAATGAAATATTCATACAAGGCTTCAAAATTCCATTGAGCAGAAGTTTCAAAGAACAGGTATTAGACAAAGTTTTGAAGGATAATTTGTTGAGGAAATAATTGCGATTAATAAAGGTCTGGCATCAATACTTTCTAAAATTATAAGCATCTAGAACGCCTATAATCAACAAACTTGTTGCATATTGTGCAAAAGACCATCATAAATAGACTGCTAGCATGAAACAGAAAGAAATTGTATATCATTCATTAGCTATTATTGCTTTTGTATTTTTGCCTGTTTTGTTGTACCCTCATCCGCCCGAAGCCGAAAATGTTCTTTTTGCGTCACCTACCATTCGGGATTTTATTGGCAATGCTTTGATGATGGCTTTCTTTTATATCAATTATTATTACTTCATTCCCAAAATCTATCTTGACAAAAAATACCTGATTTACGGTTGCTTACTGATAGCTTTTCTGTTGTTGATTAGCTGGTTTCCGTCTTTTGTTACGGGCAGATTTTTGCGTGAGGCTAATACTTTTCATCATGGAGCAATGCCACCTCCTCCCATGTCAGGACATTTTCCTGCCCATTTCCCACCCAAACCAAGCGAAGGTACTTTTCTTGAGGAAATCAAGCATCATATTTTTGTATATGGTATCGTTGTGCTTTTTTCCATTTTATTGCATACACGCAACCGTTTACTGAAGACAGAAAATGAAAAATTACAAGCTGAACTCTCTAACCTAAAAGCTCAGATTCATCCCCATTTTTTGTTCAATACGTTGAATAGTATTTATGCGTTGGCGATTCGGAAAGATGATAAAACGCCCGAAACAATCATCAAACTTTCGGAGTTTATGCGCTATCTGCTGAAAGATGCTAATCAACATCAAGTTGCTTTGGAAAAGGAAGTTACCTATATCGAAAACTATATAGATTTACAAAAGTCACGTTTAAGAAATAGCGTTGCTATTGATTATTGGCGTACTGGCAATTTCAACGACAAGCAAATTGCGCCACTTTTGTTGTTCAATTACATCGAAAATGCCTTTAAACATGGCGTAAACCCCGAAGAAAACTCAAAAATTAGCATAAAAATTATCCTTGTAGACCAACACCTGAGTTTAGAAGTAAAGAATAATATTGTTACGCAAAAAAACAATGAAAATTCGTTGAATATCGGAATGCCCAATACACAAGAAAGACTAGACCTCTTGTATCCTAAAAAATACAGCCTAGCTATTCAGAAAACGGCAGAAACTTATACTGTGCTACTTGATATACTATTAACATGATAAGAGCTATCGCTTTAGATGACGAACAACCTGCTTTAGAAATTATCGATTTCTTTTGTAGCCAAATAGCAGGAATTGAATTACTGAAAACTTTCACCAAAAGTGCCGAAGCCAGATTGTATTTAGAAGAACATCCAGTCGAGTTGATATTCTTAGATATTAATATGCCTGCCATTTCGGGCATAGATTTTTTCAGAAATATTCCTCATGAAATCATGGTCATTTTCACAACTGCTTTTAGTGAATATGCCGTTGAAGGTTTTGAATTGAAAGCCATTGATTATTTATTAAAACCATTTACGCTCCAACGTTTCCAACAAGCAACCCAAAAAGCCATTGATTTACAGCAATTTTACCTTCAAAATCAACAGCAATATTTGTATTTCAAGGTCGACTATGGTTTAGTGAAAGTATTCGTATCAGACATTATTTTTATTGAAGGATTAGACAATTACCTTAAAATTCATCTACTTAACCAAAAACCATTGATAGTAAGAATGACGATGAAAGCTTGTCTTGAAAATCTTTCTAACAATCAATTCGTCAGAGTGCATCGCTCTTTTATTGTGGCAATAAAGCACATCCAATTTGTTAGAAATAAAATGATTTTTATTTCCAAAGAAACAACTTTACCGCTTGGGAATAGCTATGAAGAGGGCTTTTTTAACATTTATGGGAAGTAGGAATCATAAGTTTTGAGTTGTGAGCTGTGAGTTTTGAGCTCTTATCGGTGATGAATTTTAAAATAAAGATTAAGACAATAATCTATTTTCACCACAACATTTCCCCTATTCACCACAACAAAGCAATATTCATACGGAAATATGTGTAATTCTTTTGTAGAAATACAAACAATTAATACATATACTTTATGAAAATGAAATCTCTTTGCTTAGGTTTTTTTAGCTTACTCACACTTTGGGGAGTACAAAGTTGTAAAGAAAGCACCTCTACGGTTACGCCTTCAAGTCCGAGCATTACGACGCTCGATTGTTCATCCACTACTTTTTCAAGCACTGCTACTAGCGGAACTGCGTATTCTGGGACTGCCACGATAGCCTACACTGGTGGAAATGGTGTTGCTTATACAGCAAGTACAGTTACTTCAACAGGCGTTACAGGCTTAACTGCTACTTTATCGGCAGGTACTTTAGCAAGTGGAGCAGGCACTTTGAGTTATTTAATAACAGGCACACCCGCTAGTACGGGAACAGCTGTTTTCGCAATTACTTTAGGTGGACAATCATGTTCTGTTTCATTAACCGTAGGCACCACTTCTGGAACTGGCGGAACAGGCACTACTACAGGTTCAGTCTCTCAAGTGGTAGAATTGGCCAACGCATTCTTGGCTACTTTATCTACTTCACAACAATCATCCGTTGTTTTAGCCTTAAATCTCACTAATGCCAAAAAATGGTCAAACTTGCCTTGTGGGGTGCAATGTCGCCAAGGATTAGCATTCAGTACTTTAAGTGCTACACAATTGGCTGCTGCCAAAGCGGTAATTCAAGCCGCAAGTGGTACAACCGCCAATGAAGGATATAGCGAGTTTTTACAAATCAACTCGGCAGATGATGTACTAGGCACAAAATCAAGTGGGGGATATTCTTCTGGTTATTACATCATTGCTTTCTTGGGTACTCCGAGTACGACAGGCAAATGGATGCTACAATTTGGCGGACACCATTATGCCCAAAGTGTTACGTATGAAGCAGGGTCGGTGGTAAGTACTACGCCTTCTCACCAAGGAATTGAACCTAAAAGTTGGACGGCAAATGGTGTAACCTATTCGCCTTTGGCAGAAGAAAGAAATGGAATGGCCAATATGTTGGCATCTTTCACAAGCACTGAATTAGCTGCTGCTAAAATTACCTCTACTTTTTCGGATGTAACAATGGTTCCGGGTTCTACAACCAATACGTTCCCAACGACCAAACTAGGTGTTAAAGTAAGTACGCTTAGTACAACAGCACAAGCCAAAGTATTGGCCGCTATGATGCCTTGGGTGAATGATTTGGATGATGCCTCTGTGATAGCATTCACCAAAATATATTCAAACGAATTAGCTGACACCTATGTGACTTACGCTAGTAATACCAGTGGTACTTCGGGCAATGCTTCTACCTTTTTTACGTCTAATACCGACTATGTCCGTATTGATGGGCCGAGTGTTTGGATAGAATTCATTTGTCAAACGGGGGTAGTATATCCTGCAGAAATTCATTATCACAGTGTTTACAGAGACCACAAACGTGATTATATAGGTCTATGATACGTATAAGAGCAACTTTTATCAGCCATTTTTCAAAAAGAAAATGGCTGATAATCAACATCATAACAATGTTGATTATCGGGAATGTATCAAAAACATTGGCACATCAAACGCCGAGTACAGTAGTATTACTTGATGTCAGTCCTAAGCAAGTGGCGGTAGAGCTACAATTACCTATTGGAGAATTGGAGTTAGCTTTTGGACGGCCATTGACTAAAAACCCAGCAAGTATCATTCCCACAATGGGGCCGCAAATCAAAGAGTATTTATTGGCTCATATTCATCCGATGGTAGCAAAAGACCAGCCGTGGATGGTGGAAATAAAAGATATGCACTTGCAAAAAGGCGAGCAAGCATATAGCGGTCCCTTTCAGGAAATTATCGTGCATTTGATACTTACACCACCAGAAGGAGCAGATACGCGTAATTTTATTTTTGATTATGATGTCATTATGCATCAATTAGTCACCCACAGTGCTTTAGTTTTACTCAGAAGCGACTGGGCATCTGGAAAAACCAATACTGAGCCTACAGAAATAGGCGTAATAAGGGTTGATACCAAAACAGCACTGATATATCCTTTAACAATAAATTTAGCAGCAGGCAGTCACTGGAAAGGGTTTGCAGGAATCTTTGCTTTGGGCGAAGAACATATCAAAGAAGGCATCGACCATTTGATGTTTCTATTGGTATTATTGTTGCCGATTCCTCTAACTTTTTCTAAAAAAAGATGGGGTAATTATCGTTCGGTTCGAATCAGTTTAGTACAAATTTTAAAAGTAGTTACTGCTTTTACCATTGGGCATTCGATAACACTTTTAATGGGTGCGATGGCTTGGGTTATTTTGCCTAGTAAATGGATTGAAATCTTGATTGCTTGTTCTATTTTGGTTTCAGCCATTCATGCTATCCGCCCCATCTTTGCGGGCAAAGAAATGTTTATTGCATTGGGTTTCGGCTTGATTCATGGGCTTGCTTTCGCCAATACTTTAATTGATTTACACCTTGATACCGTCAGTATGCTTTTAAGTATTTTGGGGTTCAACTTAGGTATCGAAGTAATGCAATTGTGGATAATTTTGTTATGCATCCCGTGGATAATTATCCTTAGCAGAACACCTTATTATTCAATTTTCAGAATATCCTGCGCCATATTGGCTGGTATTGCAGCCATTGCATGGGTAATAGAAAGATATTCACAGCAAGTAAATTTTATTAGCACTTTCATGAATAAAAGCCAAGTGTATTCATTTGAAGTGTTGTTGGTATTAATAGGAGTCTCACTAACTCTTTTCTTACAAAAGAAAATATCCGTACTCATGGCATGACAAATTATTGAGAACTATCACCGTTCACTGTTAGTCATACCATGAGTTTTTTATAGTCAGGTAGTATCTTTTAAACAGCCCTCAAATTGACAAATCTCTAAATTTGTCAATTTTTTTTGCCCTCTAAGTACGAATAGTGTAATTTTGCATATCTTCAAGAAACAATCACTCAAAATTCTTTAAGATGCCAACGTAAATAACCACTTTGGCTCACAGCATTCAATACCGATAAATGCAAGATAAGATTAACAACATACATCAGCAAATTGCTGATTTTCAGCTTTCCACGAAGGAACAACTTGAAGCTTTCCGTATCGCTTATGTAGGACGCAAGGGCGTGATTGGCGACCTTTTTGATGAACTTAAAAACGTTGCCCAAGAAGAACGTCGTGCTGTAGGACAAGCATTGAATACTTTGAAAGATGCTGCTCAGACTAAATTCAATGAATTTCAAGCATTGATTGAAGCTAGTTCTGAAAAATCAGTGGCGATTGAATTTGATTTAACACTTCCAAACGTTCCTTTTGAAAACGGAAGTATTCACCCGTTGACATTGGTACGTGCGAGAATCATCGAAATCTTTGCTAAAATGGGTTTCAATGTGTCGGATGGTCCAGAAATAGAATCTGATTTTTATAATTTTACGGCATTGAATTTTGCCGAAAATCACCCTGCCCGCGAAATGCAGGATACGTTCTTTATTGAGAAAAAAGGCGGAAACGTAGCGGATGATATTTTGTTAAGAACACATACATCCAACGTACAGATTCGTTTGATGCAAAATCAAAAACCTCCTTTGCGTTCTATCATGCCGGGGCGTGTGTATCGTAACGAGGCTATCTCTGCCCGAGCTCACTGTTTGTTCCATCAGGTAGAAGGTTTGTATATAGATAAAAACGTTGGCTTTAAGGATTTGAAAGATACCCTTTATTATTTTGCGAAAGAGATGTTCGGTCAAGATACTAAGGTGCGTTATCGTCCTTCATATTTCCCTTTTACTGAACCTTCGGCTGAAATTGACATTACTTGCTTAATCTGTAAAGGCAAAGGTTGTAATGTTTGTAAATACTCTGGTTGGGTAGAAATCGCAGGTTCTGGAATGGTTGACCCTAACGTGTTGGAGCAATGTGGTATCGATTCTCAGGAATATACAGGTTTCGCTTTCGGAATGGGTATCGAAAGAATCACTATGCTGAAATATCAAATCAAAGACTTAAGATTATTCACAGAAAATGATGTAAGATTCTTACGTCAGTTTGAAGGATTATAGACTATTTATTGATATGCTTAGAAAAGACCTGTAAAATCAGGTCTTTTTATTTTGTATAAGTCCATAAAATTCAGCTACTTCTTATCAGAATTAACACATTTTAACAGCCCTACCCTCTTCAAGCCAATCTTATTTAGTATTTTTGAATTCAAATTTGTCTTTTGCTTACGTTGATAATCATTTTTCACTCAAAAACCAGTATCAACAAATAACTGATAACGTACCCTCAATGAACAATTTTAAAAAAATCAACAATCTCATAGGCTGGATTGTATTTGCTATTTCATTATTTGTCTTCACCGCCACAGTTGAACGCACTGCTTCCTTCTGGGATTGTGGTGAATTTATCGCCTGTGCTTTTAAACTTCAAGTGCCGCACCCTCCAGGAGCACCCCTATTTTTATTGTTGGGTAGAATGTTCTCGTTATTGGCTGGTTCAGATACTACCCAAGTAGCATACTGGGTAAATATGATGTCAGTATTATCAAGTGCTTTGACGATATTGTTTATGCACTGGACGATTGTGTTAATCGGACGTAAGGTTTACAACAAAAAATTTGAAGAACTTTCAAAAGGCGAAGCCATTACTTTATTAAGTGCTGGTGTTATCGGTTCATTGGCTTATGCGTTCTCAGATACGTTCTGGTTCTCGGCTGTTGAGGCAGAGGTGTATGCTATGTCGTCGTTCTTTACTGCTTTGGTAGTGTGGGCGGCTTTCAAATGGGAAATTATCGAAGATGAAGCTACGGCAAACCGTTGGTTGATTTTGATTGCTTATATCGTTGGACTTTCAATCGGTGTTCACTTACTGAACTTGGTTACTGTTCCTGCTTTGGCATTGTTATATTATTTCAAAAAATATCCTGTTCCTACTTTCAAAGGAGGTATCATTTCATTAGTCATTGGTTTATTAATCCTCGGAGTGATCAACTCTGCTATTATTCCGGGTATTCCTTCGATGGCTTTCAAATTCGAATTATTATTTACGAATGGTTTCGGATTGCCTTATGGTACTGGTGCAATTTTCTTCATCATTGCCTTGGTAGGTGCTATCGTTTGGGGGATTTTATATTCTATCAAAAAACAAAAAGTTACCCTTAATATTTCATTGCTTTCATTGGTATTTGTATTGATTGGATATTTGTCGTATAACTTAGCTTTTGTTCGTTCTACGTTCAATACGCCTATCAACGAAAACGACCCAAGCAATATCTTGAATTATGTAAAATACCTGAAACGTGAACAATACGGAGAACGCTCATTATTGTATGGACCGATTTATACAGCTACTGTTGAAAGTGTAGAAAAAGGTGCTCCTGTTTACAAAATGAAAGACGGTAAGTATGAGGTATATGATTATAAGCAAAAGCTAATCTATTCTAAAGACGGACAAATGTTGTTGCCACGTGTTTACAGTAGTGTTCCTCAGCATATTCAGTTGTACGAAGAAATCTTGGATTTAGCACCGGGTGAAAAACCAACTTTTATAGACAACATGAAATTTATGTTCAAAAAACAAATGGGACATATGTACATGAGGTATTTACTTTGGAATTTTGTTGGTCGCGAGAGTGATATTCAAGATGCTGGTGTAATCGATTATACTCGCTCAGGCGAACTTCCTGAATTACTAGCCCACAATAAAGCACGAAACAACTATTTCTGGCTACCATTGATTTTAGGGATATGTGGTTTTGTATTATTGGTGCGTAAAAACGAAAATGACTTCTTAGTAACTACATTAATGTTCTTACTGACAGGTTTAGCACTGGTTGTTTTCTTGAACTCTCCGCCAGTTGAACCTCGCGAGCGTGATTATATTTATGTTGGTTCGTTCTATTTCTTTGCCATCTGGATTGGTCTGGGTGTAATTCAAGTGGCTGAATGGCTAAGCAAATTCTTAAAGAATGGCTTAGTTGCTGGTACTGTAGCTACTGTAGTAACGGCTGTTGTTCCTGTGATTTTAATTCAACAAAACTGGGATGACCACGACCGTAACCACCGTTACCACCAAATAGATTTTGCTAAAAACATGTTGAATTCATGTGCACCAAATGCAATCTTATTTACTGGTGGTGATAACGATACATTCCCATTATGGTATGTTCAAGAGGTAGAAGGCTATCGTACTGACGTGCGTGTTTGTAACCTTTCATTATTAGGAACAGACTGGTATATCGACCAAATGAAGCGTAAAACGTATGATTCTCAGGCACTTCCTATTTCTTTACCTAAAGACCGTTTCTTGGAAGGTTTGAACGAGCAAATCATGTATTACGAAAATCCGAATGTAAAAACGGGTATCAACTTGCTTGAATATTTGAAATTAGTAAAAGATGATAATCAAGCCATTAAAGTACCTTTAACGGATGGCTCAATGATTAATACGTTGCCGACTGAAAACCTATTTTTACCAATTGATGTTGAAGCGGTTAAAAAAGCAGGGTTCGTTCCAAAAGATATGGATCCGTACTTGACAAATCAAATGGCTTGGTCAACAGGTAAAGGTGGTATCATGAAGCCTGAGCTTATTCAGCTAGACTTGATTGCCCAAAATGCAGCAACTGGATGGAAACGTCCTATTTACTTTGCTACTACGTTGCCTTCTGCAAGTTATTTGAACTTGAAAGAATATATGCAATTAGAAGGCTATGCTTACAGATTGATGCCTTTCAAAGTGCCTGAGGCGAAGGATGGTTTTGTAAATACTGATATTATGTATAATAATATGACAAAGAAGATGTTCTGGAGAGATTTGGATAATCCTAAAACATATTATCATTCAGATTTCTATTTAGAAGTTCCTGTAGTAACGGCTCGTTTAGCTTTCTTACGTTTAACAGACCAATTGGTTCGTGAGGGTAAATTAGACAAAGCTAGAGCTGCTTTAGACTACTGCTTGAAAGTAATGCCTGATAAAACGATTCCTTATGATCAGCTTTCGGCAAATTTTGTAGCCTTGTACTTAGCTGCTGGCGATAAGAAAAAAGGATTAGAAATGGCTGAAACTATTATGAACAGAAATAATAAGGCCTTGGATTATTACTTACTCGACAAAAAGAATAGCGACGGTAGACAAATTCAGACTAACCTTTATGAGATGCAAATTATCATTGAGGGTGTGAAAAATGCTAAATTGCCTGAAGCTGCTAAGTATGAAGCAATGTTTAAAAAGCAAATGGACAAAGCGAATTCTTAGGTTTTGTATAGACTTGAGGATTATAAGACTTAAGGACTTGAAGATTTTCTTTTAGACTTTAAGATGATGGACTTTAGGACTTGAAGACTTTAGAAATTAGATTTTAGACTTTTTTTAGTCTTGGTTTTTATTAAAATATTAATCCCCTTATTCAGTGATGAGTAAGGGGATTTTTTATGTTGCAGTCGCTTGGCTTTAGCCGAGTGACGATTATTTGCAGAAGCCCTCTGGACGTATTTGCTGTTGGATATGATTTATTTTTTAGGAATAGCTTTGTAAATAAGGAAACGTTTGTAAACATAAAAAATCGATTACTGCATTCTTTCTATTAGGGTGCGACTTAAGTCGCACCCTAATAGAAAGAATGCAGTTACTTGGTTTTAACCGAGTGAAAAGTAGCCATTTGGGCGTATTTGTAATTGGATGAGATTTAGTAAATAAAGCCAAGCGACTGCACAAGGCATCTTAAATCCTAAATCCATAACAACATAAAATCCCCTTACTCATCGCTGAATAAGGGGATTAATATTAAAAAACCTAAGACTAAAAGTCTAATGTCCTAAAGTCCATCATCTTAAAGTCTAAAAGAAAATCTTCAAGTCCTAAAGTCCATCATCTTAAAATCTAAAAAAAAATCTTCAAGTCATAAAGTCCAATAATCCTAAAGTCTTAATTAAAAAAATCCTTCATCTTTTCGAAGAAATTTTTGTCGCTTTTGCTTGGCTTTGGTTGGAAGTTTGGCGAAGTTCTGAACTTCTCTAGTTGTTCAGTTTCTTCACGGCTAAGGCTCTTAGGCGTCCAAATATTCACGTGGATTAGTTCGTCACCTACACCATAACCATTCAACTCTTTGATACCTTTTCCTTTTAAACGAAGAATCTTACCTGCTTGTGTTCCCGCATCAATCGTTATACGTGCTTTACCGCCGATTGTTGGTACTTCTACCGAAGTTCCTAAAGCCGCATCAGCAAAATTAAGGTATAAGTCATAGATTACGTTAGTACCATCACGGTGTAATACTTCATCAGCTTCTTCTTCTATAACGATTAGTAAATCACCAGCCACACCACCACGAGGAGGCACATTTCCTTTGCCCGTCATAGACAACTGCATGCCTTCGGCTACACCAGCAGGAATTTTGATTGGAATCACTTCTTCTTCTAATACTCTACCTTCACCAAAACACACCTCACAACGTGTTTTAATCATCTTACCTTCACCATTACAAGTAGGGCAAGTAGAAGTAGTCACCATTTGTCCAAGCATAGTCTGCTGAACACGACGCACTTGTCCAGAACCACCACAAGTCTGGCACGACTGTAGTTCAGTACCGTTCTTAGCACCGCTTCCGCTACAAGGCTTACAAGTAACATGGCGTTTTACTTTTATTTTCTTTTCAACACCGTTGGCTACTTCCTCTAGGTTCAATTTAAGTTTGATTCTTAAATCAGACCCTTTTCTAGTTCTACGGCCTTGTTGCTGACCGCCCCCATTGAAGAATCCACCAAAAGGATTGTTATCGCCAAAAATATCACCAAACTGGCTGAAGATATCATCCATATTCATTCCTCCGCCATTGAAACCACCGCCACCTCCGCCAGCAGCTCCGCTCATTCCTGCATGACCGAAACGATCATACTGAGCTTTTTTCTGAGCGTTTGATAACACTTCATACGCTTCAGCGGCTTCCTTGAATTTATCTTCAGCGGCTTTATCCCCAGGATTTTTATCTGGGTGATATTTAATAGCCATCTTACGATATGCCTTCTTTATTTCTTCTTCCGAAGCTGACTTAGAAAGTTCTAATACTTCGTAATAATCTCTTTTTGCCATCTTTTCTAATCAATGAATTGAGTAATTAAGCAGGAAATCATCCAATATTTTATGGATTATAACATTACTCTGATAATATTTTTAGTTTGCTACAACAACTTTTGCAAAGCGAATTACTTTTTCGTTCAAATAATATCCTTTTTCCACTACATCAAATACTTTCCCTTTGTCTTCTTCCGTTGGCGCTGGAAATTGTGTAATTGCTTCGTGCACATCTGGGTTAAATACTTGTCCTTTAGCATCCATTGGTTTTAAACCTTTCGTAGCCAAAGTATTGCTTAATTTATTGAATATCAATTGGATTCCTTCAGAAATCTCGCCTTCTTGTGCGTTGGCAGTTGCTCTTTCAATATCATCAATCACTGGAATAATATCTACAATTACTTTCTCTGATGCCGACTGAATCATTTCCAATTTCTCTTTCGCAGTACGTTTACGGAAATTATCAAAATCAGAATATAGGCGTAAATATTTATCTTTCAACTCCGCTATTTCTCCTTGAAGTTTTTCAGTTTCAGAAATTTCCACTGTTTCTTCAACAACTGCCTCTATATTTTCAGAAACATTGTCAGTTTCTTGGTTCAACGCTTGTTCTTCTGTCTGTAATTCTTCTTTATTTTCCATTTTTAATATACTTTTCGCTTTATTTTTATACTTCCTTAATACTGTCAAAAGTTTTGCCATTTGTTGGTTTCTGTCAGATTGACAGTTTTTGAATTAACAAAGTTACAGTTTTTTACGCTTAAATTGATTGAATTGCCTTATTCTTCACGGCTAAACTTCGCCAGAGGTAAAAAACAGTATAGGCTTCCCACCTTTCAAAGCCTTTGAAAAAGGTTTCTAAGTCTGCCCTTAAAGGTTTTTTAGGCAAACCTTTCAATGCATTCAAGGCATTATACAACCCTACATCTCCGTAAGTTACACATTCTAAACGCTTTAACGACTTCATCAAAGCATAATTTGCCGTCCACTCCCCTATTCCTCTGATAGCTACTAGTGCTTTGATAGCCTCTGCTGTTGAAAAGCCTTCCAACATGGTTTTTGAAAGTATTTTCTCTGAAAAAGTACGGGCAATCTCCATTAAATACTCTGCTTTTCGGGTCGAAAATTGCATATTTCTAAGTTCTTCAACCGTCAGTTTAGCAATTATTTCGGGTTTGGGAAAAAGATAAAAGTCTTTGCCTTCATAGGTTTGTTTGTACCCGTAGGTTTCCGTCAATCTACGTTTTAGTTTATACGCAAAACTAAGGTTAATCTGTTGCCCAATAATCGACCAACACAAGGCTTCAAACAAATCAGGAATACCCAATAGTCGCAAGCCGTGATAGTCTGTAACCATATAAGCTAAGTCGTCGTCCTTGGCTAATAGCTGATAAAATGGCATTAAATCTCGTTCTAAATCAAACCATTCTGTCACAAAATGGCAGATTTCATCTTTGGCACATTCCCCTGTTAATACATCTATCTGCAAATGATTGTCGAGTGCTTTAATTTCAATTAAAGTTGGTTTTTCATGAATAGAAAGCAGTTTCAAAACAGAATTTTCCCGAACTTCGTGCAAGCAATCATCATAGTTTCTATCTAAAAACCATAAGCATTCTTGAAAAGAAAACTGTGGAGGAACAGGAAGGAAGATTTGATTCATGTTTTTTATTGCAAAATACAGCATTGTTTCCTTCAAATAAAACCGAAACTTGCTAATCATTCGCAAATATGAGTACAGAAATTTTCACAAAATACATAGATTCCCCCCTCGGACAGCTTGAAGTGTCTGCTACAGAAAGCTATCTTACTTCTATTCTTTTTGTAGATACTCAAAAAAAGCCAAGTCCACGCAAAGAAGCTACTTTGTATGTTCCAGCAATCATTGAAACGTATCAGCAACAAATACAGGAATATTTTGATGGCACTCGCAAGGATTTTGACATTCCCTTCCAACACGAAGGTACCGATTTTCAAAAATCTGTTTGGGAGAAATTAATCACAATTCCTTACGGCAAAACGATTTCGTATTTAGAGCTTTCAAGAAGGATTGGTAACGAAAAAGCCATTCGTGCGGTTGGAACAACCAATGGGGCGAATAAATTTAATATTATCGTACCCTGTCATAGAGTAATTGGTGCAAATGGGTCTTTAGTAGGTTATGGCGGTGATTTATGGCGAAAAAAGTGGCTATTAGAACATGAAGCCAAACATACAGGAAATTATCAGACTAGTATGTTTTGATTTTTTGTGAGATATTTTTTACCCGCTGATTAACAGAGATTATTTCATTTAAAATCTCCATCATCTGCGATTTTAAAATCAGCGTTAATCTGCGGGAAATATTTACCCGCTGATTTAAGGAGATTTATACGCTGATTTACGCTGATTATTCTTGTTAAAAATCTCCATCATCAGCGCTTTTAAAATCAGCGTTAATCTGCGGGAAATATTTACCCGCTGATTTACACAGATTGATACGCTGATTTTCGCTGATTATTTTACTAAAAAAATCTCCATCATCAGCGATTTAAAATCAGCGAAAATCTGCGGGAAAAGTTTACTATCTACTACAAACAATAACAATCTTCTGATTTTGGGCATCGGTGGTTGCAAAAAGATAATCATCCCCTCCTTCATTCAGTTTCAATTTTTCTCTGATTTGTTTTACAGTCAAAGGGAAATTCCTGATGGTGATATTTGCTTTATTTGCTGTGATATGTTTTGCAATTTCCTTTTTATCTAATTTACAAACAGCCTTTATTTGAAAAGTCCTGCCTTGAAAATCATTAACTAATTTCTCAGAAGTATAAAGATGACTATGCGGAGCTATTTTCTGCAAGCCAAATTGTTGAGCAACCATTCTAAAAGCACCTGATTTTAAAATAGCCGCATTAGGTTCATACAAAAATTGTTGTGGACTACTAAGACCAATAATAGCCATTTTTTCCTCCGACTTCTGGAAGGTAAAAACGTGTTTCGTTGTTCCCTTTGCTTCGGAAACATCACCTTGTTTCAGAAAATTAATAGCGGTGATATTGGCTTCTGCATGGTAGTCTTTTTGCAGCTGAAATAGAATTTCTTTTACCTCATTTTCCACAGCAATGATATATACGTTCGATACATTTTTTAATTCCAATATGGCTAAATCAATATCCAACATCGGTGATACTTTTAGCAGTACATTATCAGTCCTTTCGAAAATCAGATTTTTTATTTCCAATATATTAGGCTCACAGTCTTGTAGTTTTACCACTTTATTCCCCGTATCGTCTCGCCTATGTGGGTCGAGGTAAATCCATGAAAACTTTGTTTCGTTCGCTTTCAACCAAGTTTCAGAATTTCCTTCAACAAATTGTATGTTTTCAATATTTAATACTTGATAATTATGCTGAGTCACTTTCAATAACTCACTATTCTGTTCAGCATAAAAAGCGTTGTTGAAGCCTTTACTCATATAGGCAAGGTCTATTCCCATACCCCCTGTTAAATCTAGCAGGTTTTCGCCTTTTACCAGACTTGCTTTAAATTTAGCTGTAATTTCAGAAGAAGATTGTTCCAACGACAGCATTTTGGGGAAGAAAACATCAAGGTTTTCAGTCCATTCTGGCAGTTTGTTTTTAGCTTTTTGTCTAGTCTGAATTTGTGCTACTAGATAAGGAATATTGAGGGTAGGAAAACGCTTTGCTTGTAAAAGTAACTGAGTTACATCATCGTGAAGATGTGTTTGTACAAAGTGTTTTTCTGATTCCGAGAGTATATATGTTGAAGACGATTCGATAATTTTAGCTTTTAAGCTACAAAATTACATGGTTGAGATGATATTTCTGAGAGAATAGGTGTTTTTCAGGGCAACATACTTATTTGCTGTAGGCAGTACTTATCAATTTTATTAAAAATTACTGACTACAGCGTTTTGTGTAAGTTGTGAGTGATGAGTAGTCTCTATTTATAAAATACTCCGCACTAGTAATTCAACACTCATACTTTTACTATTCTTTCTTAACCACTTTGTTCTTTTTCTTAAATGGTTTTTTCTTAAATCCACTCGCATTTACTCTTTTATTGGGCTGATAAACTGGCGCCTCGCCCATTCCTTCTGGCAATGGTGTTTTAGGAATTTCTCTTCCTATCAAGGCTTCTATCGCCGCAAATTTCTTCTGGTCTTTATCATTGATAAAAGTAATGGCTATACCAGTAGTTGCCGCACGAGCCGTCCTCCCGATTCTGTGGATATAATCTTCAGGGTCGTTTGGTGTATTAAAATTAACCACTAAACTGATGCCCTCTACATCTATTCCCCTTGAAAGAATATCTGTTCCAATCAAAATGGGCAAAGATTTACTTTTGAACTCTCTCAGAATCTCTTCTCTTTCCTTCTGATCTAAATCAGAGTGAAACGCCTTGGCTTTCAGTCCAGTTTGTCTTAGTTCTTTGTCTAACTGTTTTACGTTTTCTTTCGTTGAAGCAAAAATAATAACACTACTGTATTTGCCTTCTTCCAAAAGATGTGTCAACAATTTTATTTTCTGTGTATCATACACCAAATACGCTTGTTGCGAAATGCCCTCTGATGGTTTAGAAATAGAAATATTTACCTGCTCTGGATTATTCAGAATGGTGTTAGCCAGCAACCTAATTTTAGGAGGCATCGTCGCCGAAAAAAGAATCGTTTGTCGGTCAGCAGGGAGATACTTGATGATTTTGATAATATCATCATAAAAACCCATATCCAACATCCTATCGGCTTCGTCCAGAATCAAATGTTTTAAATGAGAGAAGTTTATCTTTCCCATTTGTAACAAAGCGATTAGCCTTCCTGGGGTAGCTATAATGATTTCCGCACCATCTTCCAGTGCTTTTCTTTGCTGATTCCAAGCAGCGCCATCACCTCCGCCATATATCGAAATCGAGCTGATACCCGTAAAATAACCCAAGCCTTCAACTTGTTGGTCTATTTGCGTGGCAAGCTCGCGAGTAGGCGAGATAATCAGCGTATTGAGGTGCCTTTGTTTATCAGGCGTATTGATAATCTTATGCAAAGTTGGCAACAAAAAAGCAGCAGTCTTGCCTGTTCCAGTCTGAGCACAGGCAATTAAATCTTTATTTTGAAGAATCAGCGGAATAGCTTGTTCTTGTATTGCAGTTGGTTTGGTATAACCCATCGACTCTAGGCCGTCTAAAAGCTTTGAATCAAAGTTGAAATCTTGAAATGTCAATTTATATTAGTTTAAATTTTGCTCGTCTAACAAGGATTATATTGAACTTGTTGGCGCTAAAGTAAAGTATTTTAGCATACAGAACGAACAAACGTTGATGTTCAATTTTGAAAAGATAGCTAAAATTTACGACAAATACAAATTGACAATCCAAAGGATTTCTATCAATAAATTTAAAGCAAGTCTGGAAGTCCAGCCGTATAAGCTAAATTTGCCAGTGCTTTCTCGTATTTACTCTTCAACGATTCTACTTTTATGCGCATATCAATCAGTTTGCTTTCGCGACTGTTAATCAAGAATAAAGTACTTTCACCTATTTCAAATTTCCGTTGTTCGGCTTTGGTTAATAGTTCTTGGTTCTTGGCCGCATCTTGCTGAATACGTAGCTGACGTTCGTAGTTTTTCACTTCGTTATAAGCTGCATACACATCATTCATGATTTCACGGCGTGCCAGATTCAATTCAAAACCTGTACTCAATTGCTTGATTCTGATTTGCTGTAGCTTCCCTCTTTCTTTTCTTAGGAACAGAGGCATTACAAACTCAAAGCCCAACTTATGGTTATTGGTCGAAAAGGAATTTTCGTAAGAATAAGCAGGATTTGAGCTAAAGCTATCTGCAATAAAATTGAAATTAGCATTCAGCGTAGGCTTCAGCATTTCCCTTCTAAACTTTTCTTCAATCCCTAATTGTTGGATTTTCAAATCGTATTTTTGAATTTCCGGGTGTCTTGATTTCGCCTGACTAATCAAACCTTGAAGGGTAGTTTCATCTACTTTTATCACTGCCGACGCTGGCGGAAATGCATTCTCGGGCAATTCAAGCGGATTTTCTTTATCATCCCACAGATAGTTTGACAACGCCAACCTAGTGTTCTGTAAATCTACCTGCGCTTGCTCTAAAGCTACTTCACGGTCTTGCAAGGTAATCTTAGCTTCCACAGAATCTATCGTGGCTTGTTCGCCTACTCGCGAACGTTCGCGAGTAGCGATAAATCTTTGGTTTGCCAAATCGTAGCCTTCTCGCACAAATTGTAATTGCTGATGGCTGAACCACCATTCCCAATAGCTTTTGGCAGCATACAAGATGGTTTTGTTAATCAGCTTTTGACGTTCCGCATCTGCAATGTTCTTGGCTAAATTAGCTTGCTTCAACGTATTTCTTCGGGCATCAATCACCAAGCCTTGACCAATCGGCACGCTTAAACCCGCTACAATAAGTCGGGAAGACTCTTCTGCCAACAGTTTCTTACCGCTGCTTTGCTCGTAACCTACTTTGAAATCTACGCCTGTCCAAGTAGGAATTTTTAGGGCGTTGTGCCAACGGTTATAATAATCATCCCCTTTAAAAGCCTTTCTGTCAAAATCCGATGATAGCTTCGGGTCGAAAGCCCCTCTGGCTTGCATAATTTCGGCATCAGCATCAGCCAAGTACAAATTGGCTTGTTTTACAGTTGGATGATTCTTTAAAACCAAACTTTTAAAATCTTCATAACTAAAGGTTGCTTGTGCCTTAGCATTGCTTATGGCACTCATTAATAGAATAAAGACGTATATGGTATAAAATCGTGGTGTTGAAAAACCTTTCCTATTAAAAGCATTAGATTGATGAACACCACTCATTATTGTTTGTTTCATTTTACTTTGCTTTTTTATGATTTAAAGCTCCTTCAGGCTCTTGTTTTAATGTTGGTGGGAAAGCATTCAACTGACGCCAGATTTCATACCAAACTGGTACGTCGTCGAGCATTACCCAACCTGCTACACCCGAACCCATTCTTAATTGCTTTGGCCATTTTTGCTCTCCTTTAGCAATTTTAGGGACAATTAGCAATCGGTATTCGCCTTTTGTATTATCTATTCTATCAATTACTTTGACAATCCCGCCAAACGTACCTACCGTAGCCGATGGCCAACCTGAGAATACCAATGATGGCCAACCTTCAAATTGTAAACGAACTTCACGCCCTTCGGTAATCAGTGGCACATCCATTGCTTTGACATACAATTCTACAGCCATTGCTGGATTGAAAGGTTGAAGAGTACAGATAGATTCGCCTTCTTTAATGTTTTCGCCGATACCTGCTTTTAAGGCACGCACTACGTAGCCTTCTTGGGGTGCTTTGATATAATATTGATTTCTACGAATATCCACATTGGTAATTTTATTACTCAATTGTGAAATTTCATACTGACCAGCTGCCAAAGATGAATATGCAGAACTTCTATCAGACTCAGCTTTGGCTATTTTTTCAGCGTATTCAGCACCAATAGAATTGAGTTCTATTTGGGCATTGGTTAATTCTTGGCGAGAAATCGCTAATTTATTTTGCGTAGAAACCAACTTAGTTCTTGTTTCCTGCAATTTTAATTTACGCGATTCTAGTTCGCTTAGCGAAACCAACCCACCATTTTTGTACTGGTCTTCGCCCCTATCATACCTTGTTTGTGCAATATTAAATTGTACTTGTTCGGCTATTACATCCGTGCTATCAGAAGTTACTTTCAGAAAGCCCTGCTTTACTTTGTTTCTGGCTTTTTGTAAACTAAATTTCTGGTTTTGCTCTAGCGCTACAATCTGTTGCGACAAGGCGTCAATTTTAGCTTGGTAACTTGCAAGTCCAGCTTTTTTGGCGGTTAATTGTTCTTGCAAACGTGAAGGTAGCTTTGGGTCGAAATAATCATCCTTCGTTTCTGAAATTACCAATAAGGTATCTCCCCTTTCTACTAAATCGCCTTCTTTTACTAGCCATTCTTCTATTCTTCCTGATATTATATTTTGTACATTCTGTGGTCTATCTTTAGGCGTAAAAGCCGAAATATCACCTTTGCCCGTAACGTTCTGTTGCCAAGGCAAAAATAATATCAACAATAAAATCACTACGATAGCCATCAGCCAACGTTTCAGAATTACTGCCGAACGTGGTGTATGCAAGGTATTTAGCGAGTGCAATTCAAATTGCTCGTTTACCTGCTTACTGATACTTTGTTTTGATAAATTTAACATATCTTAATCTATAGCTTCTTGAAAGTTGATGTCTTTGATTAAATCTTGGTATCTGCCTTGTAATACAATTTCGCCTTCGTTCAATACGATTACTTTGTCACAAGCAGCCATTACCATAGGGTCGTTTGAAATGGTAAGGAGCGTCCAAGGATTGCCTTTATCCGTTAAAAACGCAATTGTTTTCAGCCTCTCTGCCTTATGCAATTCTCGGTAAATATCCGTAATCATCAATAGTTGAGGTTTCTCTACTACGCATCTAGCTACTGAAATTTTAGCGATAAAGCTTTCTGAAAAACGTTTCCCTCCCGCAATCATCGGCGTATTTAATCCATCAGGCAATTCAGCAATAAAATCACTTAAATTCAAACTATCCAAAGCCCACTTTACATCACTAAATTTGACACTAGAGCGACCCATAGCGATATTGTCCAACAATGAACCATCAAAGATGGCGTCTAGGGCTAAGTTTCTTTCGATAGCATCTCTGATAGAATCTAATTTTACATCTCTGATAGAGATTCCGTTGTAGGTAATGCCTCCTTCAAAATCAGTAAAAATAGCTGAAAGTATCTTTAATAATGTTTCTTTTCCAGAGCCATTTGTCCCCGTAATACAGATGCTTTCTTTAGCCTTGATTTCTAAATTAAGTTTTTTCAAGACGTGTTTCCCTCCCCCTGGGTAACGATAGCTCAAATCATTTAACTTAATTTCAAGTCCTTTAGGATTTTCATGGAAATCGATATTCAAGCCCGTTTGGCGTTCCAAGGGTAAATCGGTAACAAAACCGATTTTCTCTACGGCTGTCAATAAGTCAAAAACGGTATCTGCACCAGAAATTAATTTTTCTACCGAGTTTACCACCAAGACAATGATAATTTCAGAAGCGACAAATTGCCCTAAAGAAATTTGGCGGTCTATTACCAAAGAGGTTCCTAGAATCAACAAAACAGCCGTAACGAAGGTCTTGAAGAAAACGGCATTGCCATACAAAATCAATAGTACCTTGAAGTGTTTTTTACGGTATTTCAGGTAATTATTCACCAAGTAATCCATTCTTTGCATAGGCAAATTGGTAGAACCTGCTGATTTGAAGGCGTATAATGTACGGGCAATATCCTCTAACCACTGGGCTACCTTGTAT
Source organism: Arcicella aquatica (assembly GCF_034928825.1). Taxonomy (NCBI): domain Bacteria; kingdom Pseudomonadati; phylum Bacteroidota; class Cytophagia; order Cytophagales; family Flectobacillaceae; genus Arcicella; species Arcicella aquatica. The sequence continues at coordinate 44,836 of NZ_JAYFUL010000029.1, forward strand.
TTGTATTTCGATTCAGCCAAGCTAGTTTCCATCCCTTTGTCTGCATTCAGATACACCACAAAAGTGACGATGGCGATAGTCAGCAAACCAAATGCAATAAAGTAAGGGTGGTACAGCGATAATAAAATCATGCCGAAGAGAATCTGAATTAAGGCGGCAGTAATATCGATTAATACTTTGGGGAGCGCTTTTTGAACATTCAGAATATCAAAAAAGCGGTTCATTAATTCTGGGGCGTATGAGCCTAATAATGCTTCTGATTTTACCCTGGGGATTCGATAAGTAAATTCAAAAGCGGCTTTCGCAAACACTCTTCTTTGTAGTACTTCTACCAAGGTTTGTTGATATATCTGTAAAATTCCAGTGATAACAACCCCTAAAATTACTACCGTTATTAATACATAAACCGAACTAAAAACTAACCCGCCAGATACTAAGCCTATAATAGCCTGAATACCCAAGGGCAGGGTTAAACTAATCATCCCTACTACGATGGCATAAATATAAATGTATCCGATGTCTTTACGTTCAGCTTTTAGCATCCTGAATAACCGCTTGGTCGGGCTCATCTGTTCTGGTGCTGGAGCATTGTCAATGTTTTCGAGCGGATACACAATCAAAAATCTCACTTTGCCATTTTGTGTACTATCGGCATGATTATTGATTTTGACAGGCTGGAAAGCTTGGTTTTCAGAGATTTCCTCTACATCCTGATTATCGACAAATTGATAAAATTGAGGTTTATTGTCTTTTAGTTTTCTGGCAGCAAAAATGATTTTAATAGGATCTTCGCTTTCATCAAAAAAAATTACAGGATGTTTATTCCCTCTGAGGAGTTCTGGGAAATCTTGCGCGCTGGCATAATTTTCTACTACTAAGAATTGTTGTTTACGGGCAGCTTGAGTAAGCGCATTAACAAATACATCAATTTCATTAGCACTAAAGGTTTTTAGTTTTGAAAGAGGCGATTGGTAAGCGAAGTTATCAAAATCAGTACCGTAAAACTCGGTTAGTTTCTTAACAATAAGGCTTAACTGAGTGGATTGCATATGTTTTGTGTTTGAGTGTGGGTAATATGATTGTCTTGTGAATAAAGAAATAACATCTAATTAATTGTCCTAACAACGAAATTAATTGCTTTGTTTAGAAAAATTCTAAATAAATTGACAAGCGGTCGAAATCAGTAATAAAACTAAGATTTATCAATAACAAATAATTCTACCAAAGTTTGTTAGTAAATTTGTTGTTCTACCTTTTCTAAAAAGTATTTAAGATATTCTGCTCCAATAATTTTTTATTTGATTTTGAACTTTTAAATTCCGTTTCCTATCTCTCTAAAGCTTCTTTTAACTTATGCTAGACGATGAAACAAAATAAGAAATATGTTCCCAAAAAAAACAATTGCTTTATTTATATTCTTGATTTTCCATTTATATAATATATACGCTTTTCAAAAAAATGATACTGACACAAGCTTGGATGTAACTCAAATCATTCAAAAGGCTATCAAGCTTGCGCCAGTTCACGACAAATCTTTTGTGAATTACGAAGCAGAAGTATTTATCCAAAATTCAGCAAAATGGAATACAATACCAAATATTTGGGAGCCTTTACTTGCTAAAGAAGGTGTAGCAGAAAAACTCGTTTATCAATCTGAGTCTTTTGCTAAATTCTATGTTAGTAGTAATAATACTTATTATTTTCAACACAAAGCGTTGAGAAATAATTATCATGCGGAGGCGCGTCCTGACAAATACGTAAACCCGAATTTCTATAAAGCTACTTTAGGTACAGATGCTATTTCTCCGCTCTCGCCAAAGGCTTTCCAATATTACGATTTTGAATTGGTAGATACTAAAATTATTAATAACGTAAAAGTTTATCACATCAAAGTTACGCCTAAACACAACAATGATGAAAAAGTATTTAGTGGGATAATATCTTTAACGGACGGGGATTTTTATCTACAAGATTTAGACCTAACCGTCAAAAACTACAATATTACTTATCATATTACCATCAATTATGCCCTTTTTAATACCCAGTGGGTTCCTCAGCAATATAAGATTGTTGCTACGGGAGCTTTGATGGGCTTTGAGGGTGACTATACTTACATGGCCAAAGTCTGGGATTATCAGGACATTGCCCATAAAATCATTCCCGATTTAATTCGTCCTGACGAAAGCGAGTTTAGTGAAATTGTGAACGTGCAAGAACGTAATTTTGAAGTGCAACAGTTCAAGCAAGTAATGTCGGCTTTGGGCACCAACCTAAAAAACCAATGGAGCGATGCCAACATTGCCTCTGGTTTGAAGCGTTATGATAAAGTTGAAATTGTACACAATGCCGAAGGGCAAAGCGATAACATTTGGGCTGACTTAAAAACGAATACCGACTTTCAGTCCTTCACGCCGAATTTACCGATTAATTCACACAACAAAAACTCGCTTCCACTACAGCCCGACGAGTTTTCGACCTACCGACAAGCCAATCAAAAATTTGGCATTGGTAGTGTATTGTTTAGCCGTTCATATTTTTGGGGAGATACCAAACGTGGGTTCTATCCTTACGAAATCTATTACAAATCTCCTGTCTTAGATTTCAACTTCAATACGGTAGAAGGCTTTGTATTTAATACGGGTGCTTTGTTTCGTTTCAGACGAAACCGATACGATTGGTTTGAGATTGACCCTACTTGGCGATATTCAGTTACTCAGAATCGTTCGATGGGTATGTTAAAGCTCCGTTGGAAAACGCAGAAAGAAGAAATAAGTATTTCAGGCGGAAAGTTTATCTCTCAATACAATGTGGATACGCCAGTAGCCCTAGATTTAAACTCGTTATCGACGCTTATTCTTAAAAAGAACTTTGTTAAAATCTATGAAAAAGACTTTGTCAATATTTCTTTCAGCGATCGTTTTTCTAATACTTTAGGCATTAAAACGTCTTTAGAATGGGCAAAGCGTTATCCTTTAGAAAATACGACAAACTACTATTGGATTAATTATGGTGGAGATGCATACTCTCCGAACTTTCCTAAAAGTCAGGAATTGCCCGATACAAAGTTTCAGAACAATGATGCCTTCTTAGCTAATTTTCAGATTAACTATCGACCTACGTTGAAAAAGCAATATCGTAATAATATTCGTTATGTAGACTTTTCGTCGTCGCCATTGATTACCTTCAAATACCGTGGTGCTATTCCTAAATTGTTTGGCAGTGAAATGGATTTCCATACGATTGAGCTAGGCATTGCACACAATTTCCCGTTAAGTATCAATACAAATTTCAATTATATTGCTCAGGCGGGTACTTTTTTAAGTGCCAAGAAAATGACTTTTGCTGACTACAAACACTTTAATGGTAACAACAATACAATTGCGATTGGGGAAGCCCTCACTACACATCGTTTGGTGGGTTTTTATGATAACTATATTTGGGGGGTAAGTAAAAAATTGATTGACCCATTTTATTTTTCTACCAATGGTTCATATATCGACATCATGACGATGTTTGGTCTTAGAAAATTTGCGTTGACGCAATCGACCCTGATACGCAACAAAGGCATCCGTGAAGACCTTTTCGCCAATTACCTTTATACTGCCAACAACAATATCCATAATATTGAAGTGGGATATGGAGTAGATGGTATCTTGAGGATTTTAAGAGTAGAAGCCGTTTTTGCCTACAACAATCGTGGAATACCGAATAAGGAATTTACAAGTTTTAATAATACGATGGTTGGCATTAGGGTATCGCTTAATTCAAGGGTTCGTGGTGGTGTCACCCCTGATTGGTGATAATACTCAACAGTTTTTTGCTAGCGAAAGCACTTATCTTCTTATTTGGATGTTAGGTGCTTTCGCTTTTTTTTGTCCCATAGTTTTATACACTTTTGCTTCAAATAATAAATAAAATATAAGCATCTTCTGATTATATCATAACTTACTATAACTTTAGCAAACAATCATAATCTATATCATTTTACCCCATGAAACAGTTAATCGAAATAGCTAATCAACTTCATAACCTAGAAAAAAAAACAGAAAAAGCTTCTCATTCCTCGCTTTATGCTCGTCATCTTCAACGAATCCGACAAGCCCTTATTGAAATGGATATTACTTACCATTCTCCAGAAGGTGAAAAATATACTGATACCAGAACTGATATTGAAGCCAGTTTAACAGGAGAGCCTTCGGAGAATATGCGAATCACGGAGGTAATCAAGCCTATCGTAATGCAAGATGGCAAAATTCTTCAAAGGGGCATCGTTATCGTTGAGAGTTAAGTAAGCGTCGTGAACTGTCATTAACACGGTTTAGCATCCTGATGTATGTGCTTTTATTTACGCACCGCCTTCGTTTACATAGACCATTGATTTTCAATAAAATAGAACACACAAGTAAGATAATTATACATTGAAGCTGTTTAAACTTTACCCATGCAAACAATTAATTTTGGAATAGATTTAGGTACTACAAACTCTTTGATTGCTCGTTTTACAGGAGCTAATGTTGAAGTTTATAAAAACCCTATAGGCTTAAAAGAAACCCTTCCAAGTTGTGTAGCTTTCCGAGGCGAAAGGACTATCATCGGAGAAAAAGCGAGAGAATGGCTTTTGAAAGATTCTTTAAATGTTTTTACGAGTTTTAAACGTAAAATGGGTACAGATGAAAACTATTATATTCCTTCGCTTAGTGATAACAAGTCACCCATCGAGCTATCTGCTTTAGTATTAAAAGAATTAAAGAATTTCATTCATAATGGTGAAATACCTAACGCTGTTGTCATTACTATTCCTGCAAGTTTTGATACCATTCAGAGCAATGCCACTAAACAGGCAGGTTATGAAGCGGGTTTTAAAGAAGTAGTACTGCTACAAGAGCCTATTGCCGCTTCTTTAGCATTTTTCAATAAATACCGTGCATCAGAAAAAGAAACAGGCAAATGGTTGGTTTATGATTTAGGAGGTGGAACATTTGATGTTGCCTTGGTAGGAATAGATAATAGCGAGCTACGTGTGCTTGACCATCAGGGAGATAATTATTTAGGAGGCATTGACTTTGACCATAGTTTAGTCATGAATGTTATTATTCCTAAACTAGTAGCCCAAACAGGAAACACGGGATTAATAGACTATATACATACCAAGAATAGTATCTATGAGAAGCTTTATCATGTACTTTTATTAAAAGCCGAAGAAGCCAAAAAAGAACTAAGTTCGCGCCTAACTACTGAAATTGAATTTGCTTATACTTCTCCAGATGGGATTGAAGAGGATATTTACATCATTATCAGTAGAGAAGAACTGAATGGTGTAATCAGCAATAAAGTTGATGCTACGTTATTGATGTTAGAAGTAATTTTAGATAGAAATCATCTATTAGCTTCAGATATAGAGGAAATTATTATGATAGGTGGTAGCACTTATATTCCCTACATCTACGAGACCATTACTGAAAAAACGAACATCAAAGTAAACAGAAATGCTGACCCGACAACGGCCGTAGTAGTGGGTGCTGCTTATTTTGCGGGAAATAAGCCAAGCGTCGAAAAAAAAGTAACTGTCATTGAGAAAGAGTCTTTTGATAATATAACGATACAAACAGGCTATACAGCTACTACTAAGGACCACGAAGAGTATATTACTGCAAGCGTTACTAATTTTAAAGAAGGTTTGTTTTATCGAATTACCCGTAATGATGGTGGTTTTGATTCAGGGATAAAAAAACTCACACCTAAGTTTGGAGAGTTTGTTTTACTATTACCTAACTGTATTAATTCATTTCAAATAAAAGTTTTTGATGATACAAACACTCCTATTGAAGTCTTAGTTGACGAGGTTCATATCTCCCAAGGATTGTTTAATTTATACGGACAGCCATTACCAGAGGACATTTGTATTGAGATTGATGATTTGAATAATAACTCAACAAAATGTCAGGTCATTTTTACTAGAAATAGTATTCTGCCACTTACTAAAACGATTTACCGAGAAATTAGTCGTACAATAAAAAAGGGCTCTGATGATTCCTTAATCATTAATTTGATGGAAGGTGACGCCAATCAACACCCAAGTACGAATAAAGTAATTGGTGTGATTGAAATAAAGGCTGAGAAATTGGTTAGTGACTTAGTGAAAGGGTCGGATGTAGAGATAAAAATAGAGATGAGCGAGTCGCGTGATATATCTATCAGTACGCATTTAAGTATGACTGACCAACAATTTGAAGAAGTATTCAGTCCTACAAAAAGATATGTGAGTATTGCAAAACTCAGAGACGAAATTCATGAGTTAAGAGGGCAACTTGAACTAGATTTAAGTAAAGCTGTAAAAAATGAGGAATTTGAATTGGCGGCTCATCTACAAGATAAAGTGGAACAAGCGAGGGATTTGTATATACAAGCAAAAACATTGAAGGCAGATTTTTATACCGATGAAAAATATCAACTATATGAAGCAAAAAGAAAACTAGCAAAAGAACTCTATACCAATGGTACAGTAAACAATAGAATCTTTCAAATCAAAGAGCGATATTATGATTTGATGGAGACCTTGCAGTCGTGGTTGCAAAACATAGATGATATACCCCAAAAATATCAAGTTGATGCTACCAAATTAAAAGAAGATGAAATAAGAATCATGCGTAGTAATAATTATTATTTAATAGAGGGGCATTATCAAAAAACCATACGACTAAACAATAATGTTATTTTTTACACTCCTACTCTGCTTGTGCATTTTTACCATACTTATGCCTCATTATCCCCTGATGAATATACCGATTATGGTGCTGCAAAAAAAGAAATCAATCGTGGTGAAAAAGCCCTTGAAAGGCAAAATTACATAGACCTAAGAAGTGTATTAATGTTGCTTGTAAGCCTGACTAAAAATTCTGAGATATTAGAAACCAAAATTAAAGGAACTGGACTTGGTTGACAATTAATGAAACATAGTAATCAATATCCATTAAAGCAATATTTTTTCATTCATTGTAAATAACTGTCAATTAGATACTTGACATGACAAAACAATAGCAAACCGTTCACCAATCACTATTTACTAATAACTACTTAGTAAGATAAATACCTCAATCACTTTTTAACAACTATGCCATATCAATCACCACTCCACATACTTGACAGTTTAAATATTGAACCCGATGAACTTGTAGTTGAGGATATAAACAGACTAAGGAAGAAAATATTAGCAGAATTCAGCTTAAGTACAGACATTAGTATCAAGATAAATGATAAATCTTATACGAAAGATGAAGTACTGAAAATAATTGACCAACTCAAGGAAGTAGATAATTTATCACTTCAAAAAGAAATTTTCAAGCGTAAACCTATTTTAGATTGGTTAGAAAACCCTACAACATACATATTTCCTGCGGATTCGTTAAATGACTTATTGCAGGATTATCCTTCAAATGATTGGCTTCAAAATACTATACAAGAAGCTGCCTTGGAATATGTTAAACTAAATTTCAGAAAAAGGCTTTTTGAAAAACATGTAGCAGTATTTGATTTACTAAATACTTTTGATGAAAAGAATAGCTATGCTGTGTATGACTATCTCTATCTTGAGATTATACAAATAATAGAAGACATCGATGAAGCCATAAAGTCTCCAAACATTAGAACTAACAAAGAGGCATTTGATTTTATTTCTGAACCAATCTGGACAGACTTCTTGAATAATTTACCACCTTATTTTGAAGAGATACGGAATAAATACTGTTACATCATCATCGAATACACAGTAGCAATACAACGTAAAGATAGAGAATGGACTTATGAAATCAGTACTCAATTGAATCAAACCATCTGTGATGATTCAATCAAAGAGGTTATTTCAAAAAACCATCAGATATATTCAGATAATTATCATAATGAAAACAAGACTGACAAAAGTTATAACTGGATATATTGGGTGATTGTTGTTTTGGTGAATATAGCACGAATAAATTCATGCTCAAATCATTCTTCGAGCAGTAGTAGCACATATACGCCTCCTCCTTCTCAAACTTTTCAAGCTCCTAGTAGTTATGGTGAGGCACAACAGTATGGTGAGACCCAACAGAATAATACTAGCATTAAAATACCAGCGAATACCTACTATATCCTGCAAATTCAAGAATATCAGAAAACATTGTTAAAAAATAAGTTTGATAAAAGTGGCTCTGTAATATATGGTAAAAATGGGCAAAATTTAGTTTCGAATCTAAATGATGGCAACCTTGAAGAACAGATTGACACTAAGGAAAAATATAATCCGCAAACAGTTACTATAAAAAACGAAACCGATTATGATGTAATTGTTTTCAAAGCTGGTTGTAATGCCAACAGGAGTTATTTTGTTGAACACAAAAATAGTTTCTACTTAGAATGTTGTGAGGGAGATGTACTGTTTTTCTATTTTGGTAAAAAATGGAAACTAGTTTCAAGCATATCTCTTGATGCTCAAACGAACAAGAAAATATTTTTTCAGGGATATTTCTCTGAACCACACAAGAATAGTATAGCTACTTTTTTGAAACAATATACCGTTACATCAACCAATGCAAATTCATCTATCTTGTTTAATAATGATAAACTCGACAGAGGGGTGTTCCCAGAAGTTAAAAATATCGAATTAAGAGAGAATGACTCTTCTATACTTTTTCAATGAGATAGTCAAAGGGCTTTTTACCTGTATTAATTCTGTTTAGCAAATATTTGTTAGCAATCATCTAAAAACAGACAAGTAAATCATTTTAAAGTACTATTTTTATACTATCTAAGAACATTCATTATCTCTAATTTTTAAATCGTCAAAATATGAAAAATATAGTCCGTTTAAGTTTACTTTTCGTTTTTGTATTATCTATAAATTCTTCGTTTTCACAGGTAACGCTTAAAAAGTTATGGGAAAGCGATACTACCAGCTTGCTTACGCCTGAATCAATCTTGTTTGAGCCTAAATCAAAAACAGTGTTTGTTTCTTGTATCAACGGTGGGCCAGCCGCTACTAACTCAAACAGTTATATTGCCAAAGTAGATTTGAATGGAAAGGTTACTCAACAAAAATTCACTGAAAACTTGCAATCGACTAAAGGCTTGGGGTTTTTGGATGGAAAGCTGTATGTCACTGAGATTTTTAAATTGGTAGAAATCGATGCTAAGTCTGGAAAAGTATTGAACAAATACGACGTGCCAGATGCGAAGTTCTTGAACGATATTGGTGTAGATACGAAAAACAAAATCGTTTATTTCACAGATATGCGTTCGGATAGACTTTGGAAATTAGATAAAGGTCAGATTGTAAAAGTAGTTGAAGGAGCACCATTGAAAAGTCCCAATGGATTATTCTTTGAAAATGGTAAGTTGATTGCCGGCAATGGTGATGGTAAAATATTGGCTTATGATTTACAGTCACAACAATTTTCAACAATTGCTGAAGGAATGGGCGGTATTGATGGTATTTTAACAGATGGCAAAAAAGGATATTTTGCATCTGAATGGAGAGGAAAAGTTTGGCATATCAACACAGAAGGAAAAACACAATTATTACTCGACTTTGTTGATGCAAAAGTAAACACGGCAGATTTTGAGTATATTCCAAGTAAAAAACTATTAATCATCCCCACTTTCTTGAAAAATAAGATAATGGCTTATTCGGTAGAATAGCTTTAAGCAATAGGCTGTAGGCAATAAGCTTTAAAATCAGTCTAAATTAGCTCTTAAAAAAGCATCGGGCTTAATTACCAACTTAAAGCTTAAGGCCTACTGCATACAGCCTAAAGCTTAAATAAAAAAATTAAAAATATGGCAAAGTATAATCTATTAATAAACGGCAAAAAGTATAATGTAGATGCTGACGCCGACACTCCCCTTTTGTGGGTTATTCGCGATTATGTAGGATTGAAAGGTACTAAATTTGGTTGTGGCATGGCACTTTGTGGTGCCTGCACTGTCCACTTAGACGGTCAACCTATTCGTTCTTGTTCAACGCCAATCTCAACAGTAAAGGCGACCAACAAAATAACGACTATCGAAGGCATTTCAGCAAATACTGATAGTGCCGTTCAGAAAGCATGGATTGAAGAACAAGTGCCACAATGTGGTTACTGTCAGTCGGGACAAATTATGTCGGCTGTGGCATTATTAAAAGAAAAAAGTAACCCCACAGATTCCGAAATAGATGATGCGATGTCTGGAAACATTTGTCGTTGTGGTACTTATCCACGTATCCGTAAGGCCATCCATAGGGCAGCTGAATTGATGCACGAAGGAACGAACTCTACTGGTAAGTAATCTTTAAACCACACGAACATGACACAGAATAACTCACGCAGAGACTTCATAAAAGCCAGTACGATATTGGCAATAGGCTTTTCTTTTTCATCTATTGGAAAAGCAGAAAGTCTTCACAAAATTGATACTACTGCCGCTGCATTAGGAATAGAATTAGACCCATACATTTTGATTAATGATGATGGTAAGATTATTCTTTTCAATGCACGCCCTGATATGGGACAAGGTACTTACCAAGCGCTTCCGCTATTGATTGCCGAAGAATTGGAAGTAACCTTAGATCAAGTAGAAATCCGTAATACGGACGGGCAAGGGAAATATGGTGCTCAACTTTCGGGCGGGTCGTCTTCGGTTCGTACACGTTGGCTACCAATGCGTAAGGCAGGGGCTGCGGTAAAAGAAATGTTGATTACGGCTGCTAGCAAAAAATGGCAAGTACCTACTACAGAATGTTATGCCCAAGCAGGCAAGGTTTTTCATAAACCCTCAGGTAAATCGTATACGTATGGAGAATTGGTAGAAGAGGCCTCTAAATTAGAAGTGCCTAAAAACCCAAAACTAAAGAGTCCTAAAGAGTTTAAACTGTTAGGGAAATCAGTGCCTCGTCCAGAGATTCCTTCAAAGGTAAATGGAACAGCTATTTTTGGCATAGATTCAGAAATTCCGGGAATGTTGTTTGCCAGCATCGAACGCTCACCAACTATTCATGGCAAAGTTGTAAACTTTGATAGTTCGGTAGCCATGAAGGTAAAAGGCGTAAAACACGTGCTGAAATCAGAACGTAAGATGCCACACAAAGCCGTAGAAACGGTAGCAGTCATTGCTGATACCTATTGGGGAGCATTGAAAGGACGAAGAGCATTGAAAATCACTTGGGATGCTCAGGGTTCAGATAAAATCTCAACCGATGCATACTTTGAAAACTTACGTACTTTAGCCAAAACCGAAGGACAAGAGTATAAAAAAGAAAAAGTCGGCGACTTTAACAAAGGTTTTGAAGCAGCCAATAAAAAAATTGAAGCCCAATACGAAACACCTTTCTTGGCTCATGCGCCACTTGAACCTGAAAATGCTACAGTTTGGGTACAAGGCGATAAAGTAGAGGTTTGGGCACCTATTCAAGGGCCAGATGGATTGATTCCGCAATTAGCTCAATATTTGAATATCAAGCCCGAAAATGTAAAAGTGAATGTGCCTTTTATGGGCGGTGCTTTTGGCAGAAAAGCCTATTTTGATTACGTAATGGAAGCGGCTAATTTGTCAAAACAAATCAAAGCTCCCGTAAAAGTAATTTGGACACGCGAAGACGATACTACACAAGGGCCATTCCGCCCCGGTATGCTTTCGGCGATGCAAGGGGGGTTGGATGAAAAAGGTAATGTTGTGGCAGTGAATCATAAAATTGTAGGTAGCTCTATTCAGCACCAAGTATTTGGTAATCCATTGAAAAATGCGCCAGATGATTGGGCGATTGAAACGGCTAATACCGAAGATAGTCCTTATGATTTTACCAATAGAAAAGCTAGTTTCCATTTAGCAGAAACTGACATTCCTATACTTTGGTGGCGTTCGGTATATTCTTCTACTACTGCTTTCGGACAAGAATCCTTTATAGACGAATTAGCCCATGCTGCTAATATAGACCCATTGGCTTTCCGTTTGGATATGTTGGCAGATGCTACAAGGTTCAGTAGAGTATTGCAAACGTTAGCCAAGAAAGCAAATTATCACCAGAAACTTCCAGAAAACCAAGCGATAGGTATTGCCATTGCTCGCTCTTTTGGCACTATTGTCGCCCATGCTGTAACGGTATCTAAGAATGGTAAGGGCGTTAAAATAGACAAAGTAGTTTCGGTAATCGACTGCGGTATGACGGTAAACCCTGATAATATCAAAGCTCAAACTGACGGGAATATCGTGATGGGTTTGACTGCTGCTATCAAAAACGGTATTACCTTCAAAGATGGTATGGCCGAACAAAGCAATTTCCATCAATACAATGTTTTGAGGTTCAGTGAAATGCCTAAAACAGAAGTTCATATTATTGATAACGAAGAAGCGCCGGGTGGTGTAGGCGAACCAGGTTTACCGCCTTTTGCTCCTGCCCTTTGCAATGCAATCTATAATTTAACAGGCAAAAGAATAAGAACTTTACCTTTTGATATTGATAATATTGGGTAAGTAATTGTTAAATAAAAGAATCGAGTATGCTAAGGGTAATATCATTAGCATACTCGATTCTTTTATTTTGAAAAATTTAATTATCGTTTAAATATTTGATGTTTCATTCTGAACAGCAAGAACAAAATCAATAGAAATATTATTGTAATCTGCTATTTCTTCAATTGAAAGTTTACCATATTTTAGGGCTTTCTTAATGGCTTCCTTTTTATCAGCCAAACGAATTTCTTCAATTTTTTTATTTTCATTTTTTACTGCTAAGGCATTTGCAGAAATAGCCATTTCATAGGCAAGTTTTTGTTCTGCCGTCATAGCCCGCAAATCTACTTCATGAATGGCTTTTTTAAGCCACTCTTCATCCCAAAAAGTAGGAAATTGAGAGGTATCTGTAACAGTATGTAAATTTTTCATTGTATAAATCAGTTTATCCAAATCTGTTTGTATGTCAAATAACTGCTTTGTGAATTTACTTAACTCTAATGTTACAAACGTCATTTGATTATCAATAATTTCATTTTTATGATTTCTTAGTACTGCTATATTATGATAATCTTCAATTAAAGGGAAAATATTTTTTGCTAAAATACCGATACAATATATCTTAGGCAGGTTCTCAAATTTATATGCTCCTTTTTTTACCATCGTATTAAAACGATGTAAAGCATAAAATTTCATTCGCTGAATAAATTCAGGATATTCACTCAATTGCATCTCTACAATAAAATGATTTCCATTTTCATCAACACAAGCTATATCATAAATGCCACTTCTGCTGTCAACTGTGATAGCTGATATTTCATTTTTGAAAAATTTAATTTCTCTTATTGATAGATTAGAGCTGATTAATGCTTGTAATGCCTTCTTTAAAAAAGTAGTATCCGTTTCATTGCCAAATGTCACTTTGAAGCCATAGTCGGACAGAATCGAAATAAATCTTTCATTATCATTATAGATATCCATATATCTTTTTTTTTTAGTGTAGAACAGATTAATCTAAAGAAACGCTTACATAAAAATAAAAATTTATAATGAATTTTTAAAAATATGCTGTAGAAATTTATGAATCTACACAATATAATAATCTTAGATTTAAGTAATAAGTAATGGTGTGCTTTGAACAAGTAATGAGTTGGACAAATAAGTCTTTTTTGCCTTTATCTAAGTTTGTGACAAAAACCTTCTTCAAACAATAAAAACCTGATAACCCAATACTTGAAAACTAAATACGGCATCGCTATGAACCAGTAAATAGCAATGTATCAAAGGGAAATAGCAAGCTACAAAAGCAAGGAAAAATGTATTTAAACCCATCACGATGGCATTTGTCAAATGAAATAAGAAGCCAACTATGATAAAACAGATAAATACATGTTGATTGCAAAATATGCAGATAAAAAATAGCGCCTCCCAACCAAAAACGACCCACGATAATACTTGTGATATTTTAATATTTTGAGACAACAACGTATATACATTCTCATTTCCATAAATATCATTTCCCATAATGCCAACTAATGCTTCACCATTCCTCCACACTTTGGCAGTCAGTTTTGCGTAACCTGAGATAAAATAGCTAAATAGTAGCTGTAATGTAATAAATGTAAATGCTATATGTCTTATGATAACGGTATTGTGGAGGTAAATAAAAAACAAACAAGTAGCAATAATGAAGATTACTTGATCAGAACCATCCATCCCATAAGCACTTCTTGCTGAAAAAATCAACAAACACATTGACATCATAAAATAGCACAAAATCAATAGTAGCTCAATGTCAGTAACGATAGAAATTATTGAACCAATAAGAAAAACAATGGTTACTATTTTTATTCCTTTCTCAGCACATAGTTGATTAAATATAGGTATTTTTATAAAGATAGGATGCCTTAATTGCAACACTTCCCAACTCAATAAATCATGCGTTGGCTTTTTATATAACAGTTTTTCTAGGGCATAAACAATACTACAGACGCCACAGATTAATCTTGTTAAGCTAAGTATTTCTAGTTGGATGCTCATCTTTTATTAAATGCAATTTTGATAACAATAATAATTCCGATTTTTCAAGCTTGTTGATAGAACAGCTCGTCATCAAAGCAAACTGTATGAACAGGCATTTGTCATTGTTGTTGGCTTGAGTAACGTAGTTGAGTATCGTTAAATACGCAATTGAACCAACTATTACATTTTCTTGGTCTCTGTTTGTAGTGGCTACATTAGCCAACTCAATAGTGATATCCAAGAATGATTTTCTGGTTTTTCGCCCTGGATTCCAGACAGCATCTAGTAACCTTCTAGGGGGTATTATTTGTATTTCACGCCAAGCAGCACTTTCGCCATTACTCAAAAACTCTCGACATAAAATATGATAGTTATTCTTGATAGGCGTCGGACAGAAAAAACGCCAATCAGGAATAATACCAAAGGGGTCTTTGATTCTCAGCTTGTAATTACCCGTTAATGGAAAATGAAAAATAACGGTTAATACAAGCCAAGACGAAAAGAATAAGAGGATGATATATTCATAAATATCCATCAAACAACTATCTTAATATTTATGAACTAGAAAGTTTCTGCGAATCTTTAATATTTCGGAGGCAGCAGCCGACACCGAGATTTGCTTTAAAACGGCATCAGGCAAGTGCACTTCGTAAGGGTCAAAAGCATAGTTTGGTATCACAAAATCTTCATTTCTATGAGGGCAACAAATACCCGTAGCCAGACTAACTGCTGCGGCAATGGCAATTAAAGCAGTAGCAAAACCTTTTGGATTGGTACCAATATTTAACTCAAATTGGTTTTCAGGTAATTGTTTAAGAATATCTGCTTCGGCTTTCGTTAAATTAGGCTCATGCAACACAATAAAACATTGAAGCTCTTCTTTTAAGTTTTCTTTGCTATAATGCTGTATTAATTTAAAGCCTTCTTCTAAAATTCCTCCGCCATTATAGGGAAAGGATGCTCCGACTACTTTAATTTTTTCAGGTATAAAAAAACCTTCTAACAATGTTTTTCCTCCATATCTGACAGAGGCAAGCAAATTTTGCTTTTTTTGTAAGAGTACTGCCTCTTCCAGTGCTATTTCTTTGATGTCACTAAATTGTTTGATAAATTTTTCAACAATGGTTTGTTCGGCACCAACACCTGACTTTAGGTATTTGTATATTTCATCCAACAGCGGTTCTCCTTTTTTAGCCATAAATAATGTTGCCGTTCCCTGTTGGGTTAACAATATTTTGCTTTTTTTAATATCAGGTTTGTAGTTCAAAATCTCTATGCTAGAAGATTTCAACGCTCTTGATTCTGTTTCAATTGTAGCCAATCTCAATAGTTCTAAGGTTTCCATGTTTGTATGTTTTAATTGTTTTAAGATGCATAAATCTATAACATGGCGTTTTTAGCATTTTTATGAATACATTATACGTCATGATAACTCATAAGATCAATTAAAATAAAAGAAGTTTGTTTTCAACAGTTTGCTCAAACTCTTTGTGGACGTGGCTTATTTAAAGAAGTGGTCTTTGAAACTTTTAGGAGATATAATACATATTCATATATGTATATAGTCATTCGTCCCCATTTAACTGCGGATGTCTATTTTTTGTAGTAGTGAATTGGCATTACAAACATAGAATAATAATGTAATAACCAACAAGGAATCAGTCAGAAAATCGGTTGATTTTTATTAAGCGGTAGTTTTGCTACGATTTGAAGCTTCATAACGTAATTAATTTAAATAGGTTCCGTAGCGGTAACCTTTACGGTTACCGTCTGATTGATATAATAAACGGTAACCGCAAGGGTTACCGCTACATAGAATGTTTTAAATAATAATGGTATTAAAATTCAATTGGATTTAATACTCCAATGATTGTTAAATCTTTGCTCAATCCTAATGCACCAATCCAGCCTCCGCGTTTTCGCCAATCTCCACTTCGTGCTTAATTGTTCTTTTTCCTACTAAATATACAATATTAGCAATTGATGCCGACCCTGCCATGGCGGCTATCATCGGTAAGGTAGATGGTTCGTCGAACATACTAATTACTACTGAAATCAGTGAACCCATTCCCATTTGTATCGCTCCCATCAAAGCTGATGCTGTTCCTGCTTTTTTTGAAAACGGTGCTAATGAAAGAGCAGCCATATTTGGATTGGCAAAACCAATACAAGAAAGAAATAGGAAAAGCATAAAAATAGTAATGCCTAGATTGAGCCAGTCGTTATAAGAAGCCACTAAGAAAATAAAACCTATTAATAACTGAGTTCGAAGGGCTACAGGAATAATTTGCTCGCTCTTAAACCTACGAAGCACCAAATTATTCAACTGACTAGCGCCAATAAAACCGATAGACAAGAAGGCAAATATCCAACCATATACTTGTTCGTTTACCTTAAAGACACTCATGAATATCATAGGCGAACCCGAAACGTAAGCGAATAAGCCTGCAAAAGAGATGGCACCTGTTAAGGCATACGTATAAAACTGTGGCTCTACAATAACCGAAATAAAATCACGGATGATAGGCTCAGGTTTTAAAGAATGTGAAGGATCTGGTTTAAAACTATTAGGTAACCAAAGTATTACTGCTAATAAAAGTACTGCCCCAATAATGCTAAGGATAATAAACACTGCTTGCCAACCAAAATTAGCGGTAACGATACCCCCTACTGTAGGTGCTACCATTGGCGATACACCCAACACCAACATCAATAAAGAAAACACTTTGGCACTATCTTGCACAGGGAAAAGGTCGCGTACCATCGCTACTGAGGCAACAGTAGCTACACAAGCACCGATGGCTTCGATGAATCTAAGTACAATTAGGCTATCGATATTTTTAACCCAAATACAAGCTATAGAAGCCAATATATATAGCGAGAGACCAAAGTATAATGGTTTTTTTCTACCAAAATGGTCGAGCAAGGGACCATAAAGTAGTTGTCCTGCTGAAATACCAATGAAAAAACCTGATAGTGTAAGCGATACTTTCGCAGGAGTTGTGTCTAAATCTTTGGCAATGGCCGGAAAACCCGGCAAATACATATCAATAGAAAAAGGGGCTAAGGCCGTTAGGCTACCAAGTATCAGAATAAGGGAATAGTAAGTTCTTTTAGTCATTTTTTATCAATTGAGTGAATGAGTGATTTGTGAATAATATTTTCACATTCAATAAATTTCACATCAGTATTATGGCTTTTTATTTTGATTTATCATGTTAATAATCACTCAGCCTTCAATGAAGTCTCAAAATTACTAAGAAGATTTGGATTGCTCTGCTGTTTAGATAGTTTAATGTATTATTAACAGTTAGTGATTGAGTGAATTAGTGAATTAGTGAGTTAGTGAGTTAGTGAGTTAGTGATTGAGTGAGTTGTGATTTAGTGAGTTTTGAGTTGTATCGCTATTTCAGGACTAGACAGCATAACAATTAAACATGAGTCATCCCGAATTTTAAAATCACAAAAAAGCGGTCAAAATTAGTTTTTGACCGCTTTTTTGTGATTGATTTTTCCCGAATTCCTACTGTTTGAGCGAAGCGAGTCGGTTCGCCGATGCGATTAGGAATTCTTGATTTTCTTTTGCGGTCCGCCGCGCGGTTACTTTTCTTTCATCAAGGAAAGAAAAGTAAGGGCTAGACAATAATTAATTAGAAAACCTCTCAAATTGTCTCCAAAACGCATAATTTTAGGAAAAATTCGGGATAACTCATGTTTGATAAGTATATTAAAGAGTTTATTAGAATTAAATCTTGCAAGTATGTCAGGAAATGATAACTCACAACTCAAGACTCACTAAATCACTAACTCACAATTCACTAACTATTACTCCAAGTACAATTTTTTCAACTTTTTAATATCCTCTTTGTCCAACTCCATTTCCTTTTCTAGGAAGTTATCCATTGAGCCATACTGTTTGTCTATCGTATTAAAAAAAGTATTGATGTAGTTAGGATTAGCCGCCAACATTGGTTTCATGGCAGCCATAGCAGCATCATTTTTTGCCATAGCCTGTAGCATTTTTTCGCGAGTATCTTTCCAAAAAACATTCGTAGCGGCATAGTCTGCCACAATGTATTTTTTATCAACGCCTAATGCAGAAAGTATCAACGCTGCTCCCATACCAGTACGGTCTTTGCCAGCAGTACAGTGGAACATCAATGATTTATCATTAGGTAATACCAACAATTGCTCGAACATTGGCTTATATTTTGCCTTCAAAAAAGTAGTATTCGCATAAAATGAATTCATTAATGAATCACGGTTCAAGATAGCATAATTAAGACCAGACTGTACTTTCTCGCTTCCAGCAGGTAGGTTAATATAATTAACACCAGCAGGCAAACGGTCTGGGTTAGATTTCAACTCATCTGGTCCACGTAAATCGCACACTGTAGCAAGTTGTAGATTAGTCAAAGTGGTTAAATCATTATCTGTTAATTTACTTACATCTGCCGAACGGAAAATATGTCCCCATTTCACATGCTTTTTGTTAGCCGCTGGATAGCCCCCTAAGTCACGAAAATTGCTTCCGCCTTCTAATTTAACCTGACGTTTTGGGTTAAAAACCACAGCACTATCTTGCGAGAATGACTCTGTTACTACAGTTAATAAGCAAAGTATAAAAAGAATTTTTTTCATGTTTTGAAATATTGAATTTGATTATTTTTAAAGAAACTAATCTCTATTAAAAGGTAATACCCATTTGTAAGCCAATTCCTATAGAAGCAGATTTATTATTTCCGAAACGAAGTGGCAGTGGCATTGCCACAAAAAAATTATTCATCTTGGTTCTTACTATTACTTTACTAAAAACAGCCGTATATCCAAAGCGTCCGCTTGTTTCAAAAGCAAGGCGGTTGTTAATGCTAAATCCTTTTGGGTAACGCAAAATAATACCAGGATGAAATAACATATTACTTACAGCACTATTACCATTGGCAACTTTGACAAAGGGTGTTATTTCGAAACTAAACCCGATTCTATCACTTTTTAGAATATTGATTCCAACAGGGAAACCCACAGTATAATCGTTATTGAAATTATAAACAGTTTCGTTTTGATAAGCCGTAACCATTGGATGTACAATACTCATATAACCAACTACCTTCGGATATTCAGAGGCTATTTCTTGAGCCTTTAACGGATAAATAGCCCTCAAAAAAAACATAAAGCAAAATAATTTCTTTAACATCATCCTGTAAAATGTTACAAGAGAAAACCCTTTTTAACACGAATTTCCTCTTGTAAATCTTTATAAAAATAGATTATTTCAATAACCACATTGGCGCATAAATATCGTCTTTACCACCAAATTGTGTTAATGCTTTTGTATAATTTTCTGGATTATAAGTTGATTCATCTACTGGATACAACCAACGAAGAGGTACTTTACCTACTGAATTGATACCACTACCCACAGTAATGAATGTTTTAGGATAGCCTGTTCTGCGTTGGTTATAGAATGCCTCCCAACCAGAATTTTGGAAGAATGAAATATACTTTTGATTTAAAATTTGTTCTAAACCAGTAGTATTATTGCCTTTGTAAACAACATTAGGGTTTGTTAGAAAATTAGCAATTGATACATTCACGTTTCCTAATGTCTTACCCGTCAAGTCACCGATTGTCAAGGTAGCTCCTTCTGATAATCCATAAAATGCTAATGATGCATTGATACCTTTTGTATAATAAGCAGCCGCATCGCCTGTTGCCCAACCACGATTGATACCTTCTGCAATATTAAAATTCATTTCAGAATAACCCATAATGATATAAGGTTCTGGACCCACTACTGAACCATAATAGCGGTTAAAGTTGGTAAATGAGTACTTACCCGCCGTAGAATTGGTAAATAAATCGGCTACAGCATCAGAAATATCAGAACCAACATAAGCAGAAAAGTCACTTACTGTTTTTCCTTTGGCAAGCTCTGCTGGTGCAGGAGTCGCTACGATAAACGTACGAGGGTCAGCATTAACAGTTGTCAATTTCAAGTATGCCGAACCTATGTTTTGGTAGTTATTATTACCGTCTTTAGGAGTATGTGGATAAGTATTATAAGCTGAATTGAAAGTAAAAACCATGTTATCAGCATTACTTCCCATTACTGGATACTTTGTTGGGTTGTTAACGATGTCTGCAAATTTTTGTTTGATACCCAACTCTGGCGTATCGTCAGCTCTTTTACTTAATGAAATCAATACTCTTAGTTTATACGTATTGACAGCTTTTTGCCATTTTTTGATGTCATTACCCAATAGAATATCTCCTGCTAAAATACTAGCTTGTGTACTATTAGCAATTAAGCTCGTGAAGTCGGCATTGGCATCTTCTAACAATTGTAAAGCACTGATGTAAACATCTTTTTGTGCATCATATTTCGGTGTAAGGTTCTCAAGCCCTTGACCTGCTTCGCTCATCGGCACATCGCCCAAACGTTGTGTAAGCCAAACGGCTGTATAGGCACGCACAAATTTTGCTACCGCTGCGTAGGCATTTGTTTTAGTACCTAAGGTTTTCAACGCTTGTTCTTCCATCTTAATGGCGTTTTTCAACATACCGTAAGGTGTAGCCGTTACCGACCAGTCGTAGGTATTCTTACCTCCGTAATATAAATTATTAGAAACAATAAATTGATTCCAACGATGAGCTTGGTCGAAAGGTTGTTCAGAAACGTTTCCTGGTCTTCCATCTACTACTCCACCGCCTGCGTACATATCGTAAGTGATTCTACCCAATAAATATTCAGGTGGAATTGTATTACTTTCACTGGCAACGTTTGGGTTAGGTAATAATTGATCATAGTTTTGGCAGCTGGTTGTTGCTACCAAAATTGGTAATATGACTAATAATTTTTTGAAATATCTTTTCATTTTTATTTCTGATTTATATCTGAAAATATTTTATGCGTTGTCAGTCCTCAGCTATCAGTCGTCTGTTGTTAGTAACTGATGACCGATAGCTGAATACCAACAACCAAATTAGAATGTCAAGCTAATGTTGATACCATAACGACGAGTAGTTGCTGACTGCAAACCTGGGTCTTTTTGTGTACTTCTGTTTGAAGCATTATAACCAGCACCGTATTGGTCTAAGTCAAAGTCAGTACGTTCAGCGAAATACAATAAATTACGTCCCACTAATGACACAGAAGCATTTCTGATAAATTTGTTATTGCCTAATAATCTTGCAGGAACAGTATAACCAATCACAACTTCTCTTAATTTCATGTAAGTCTTGCTAATCAAATATGGCTCACCATATTGGAAGGCATTATAAACACCTTGCATATAACTTTGAACAGTTACCGCTTTAGTATTTGGTGCAAACGAAAGCTCACTACTATTAGCAATATTTCCAGCAGCGTCGTATCTAATTGTACCACTTGATACTACAACACCATCACCAACATAAGCTGGTACAGCTGTTTTAGTACCTAATGCCGTACTTTGCCATTCTTTCAAACGAGCTTCTCCTAATGCACCCGTAACAGATTCCATCGCAGTACCCGAGTTTACTTGGTAAGCCCATACACGGTCATTGATTACGCCACCTACACGTCCGTCAACTTGGAAACTGAAATTGAAGTCTTTATAAGAAAACTTATTATTCAACGCCCACACGAAATCAGGGTTTGTATTGCCTAATAATTGCTTATTGTTCGTTCCTGTTGGCGGTACTAAAGGCACACCGTTCGATGAATAGATAATTTTTCCTTCGCTGTTTCTCAAGAATTTGTAGTCATAATAACCATCTAGTCTGTCGCCAATATGGAAAACGTGGTCTGGACCAGATAAATAGATACTTGTTTCACCACCGTAGATTTCCTTCAACGTTTCTTTGTAAGTAGAGAAGTTCGCTAACACGTTCCAGTTTAAACCATTAGGATTTTTCAACACTGAACCATTTAATGAAACTTCCCATCCGTTTTTCTGAGTTGTTACACCATTGATTGTATGGTTGTAATAACCCGAAGAAGAAGCGACAGGTAAAGGGAAAATCTGTGGACCGTTGATAGATGTGAAGTAAGTAGCATCTAAAGACAAACGGTTTTTCAAGAATTTCATATCAAAACCTACTTCATAAGAAGTAACCGAGAAGCTCTGTAAAGCTGGGTTAGCAATCGTCCCTGAATAGTTGGCTATCGGTGTGTTGTTGTAAATAGAAGTATTGATGTTGTATGAGTTTTGGTTATCATAGCTAGGGCCATCATAAGCAGAAACAATTTCAGCACCATAGCCTATCAACCCACTAGAAAGCGATTGACCTGTAACGGCCTGATACGCTGTACCAATAGTAGATTGTGTCAAACCACCTTTTACATTAGCATACGAACCACGCAATTTGAAGAATGAAATTGTCTGAGGTAAATTGATATAATCTGAAACTACTGTACTCAACGAAACCGATGGATAGAAAATGTTACGGTTATCAGCAGGCAACGTAGAAAGTTTGTCAATTCTACCCGTTGTTCCTAACGTCAAGAAGTTTTTATAGGTAAAGTCTGCTGTATAATAAGCACTCGCTACTTCCATATCAGCACGGTAGTTATAGGCTTTTACAGGATATTTCGAGTTACTGAAGTCATATACGCCCGGTACAATCAGGAAGTCGGTAGATGCCCAGCTTGAGTTATAGCTATAAGTTCTAAGGTTAGCCCCTGCGATAGCCGAAATCGTTAAGTCTTTCGTTACTGGCTTATTGAAACTCAACAAGAAATCTGAGTTGTTTTCTAATAAGTTTCTTCTGTCTTCACGATAATCACCCTGTCTTAAATCTGGTGTTTTATAGGTAATCATCGAATATGGCAACTTCTCTGTCCGGAACTGATTCCAAGTAGTGATTTGGGTTCTGGCAGAAAAATTCAAGAATTCATTAATCTTGTAGCTCAATTTCGCATATCCATATACGTCAGTTTTTTTATGCTCACGTAGCCACTCATAAGCCATAAAATAAGGGTTGTTTTCACGACCATATTCTGCATAATACTGCTGAACACCTGGCTTACCTTGTGGACCTTTATAATAATCACGCATATCAGCAATATCCCAGCTACTAGAGCCATACACGTTAAAAATGTAAGTATAGCCTTCTGGTCCTGAACTTGGCTCTGGAATATTTGGTGAGTTTTGAAGGCTTAAGTTAATATTTCCTTCTAATCTTAATCTATCTGTAAAGTTGTACCCAGCATTGATATTAAAGTTATTAATATTCAATTTGGTATTTGGTGCCATCCCTTTTTGGTAATTGTTGGCGATAGACAAACGCAAATCGTATTTCTCACCACTTGCTGAAAGAGCGATGTTATTTGTAGAGATAATTCCCGTTTCCATAAAACGAGCGAAGTTGTCTTTACCAACATTCAACCAAGGTGTTCCCTGACGAATACCTGTTACTGGGTCTACTGGCGAATTGTATTGTGGTACATTCTGTCCTTCAAAACGTGGTCCCCAGATATTTGTACGACGAAACTTACCATCTTCGTCATAAGTTTTGTTACCATAAGCATACTGATAGTTAACACCATAGCCATATTCGCTCTGACGAGTAGGCACTGCCAAGAAACTTGGTTCAGCCATTGTACTCGAATTAAAATCTACTTGGAACTGACGTTTGTCTTTTGAGCCTTTTTTGGTCGTAATCAAAATAGCTCCGTTTTGTCCACGGAAACCGTACAATGCCGCAGCATTTGGTCCTTTCAATACTGAATACGTTTCGATATCATCTGAAGAGATGTTCCAAGTATCAGAGTTGATAGGTACTCCATCTACCACAAAAAGTAAATCAGAGTTACCACGAAGAATTAATTGCGGACGACCTAACATTTCAGCAGAAGAAGAAACTGTTAAACCTGCGATTTTTCCTGTTAAAGAGTTTATTGGGTTAGGCTCACGTGCTTTTACTAAATCTTCGCCTTTTACATCTTGTGTCGTGTAGCCAATTGAACGAGCTTCCTTCTTAATCCCTAAGGCTGTTACTACAACCTCTTCTAATTGTCTGTTTTCAGGTAATAAGGTTACATCTAGTGTTGTACGATTGCCTACCACAATTTCTTGTGTAGCAAAACCAATGTAGCGAAATACTAATACCATTTTATCATTTGCCGAAGGCAACTTAAATACACCATTGCCATCTGTAGTAGTACCACGCGTAGTACCTTTGATAGAAATACTCACGCCTGGAATTACGTCGCCATTCTTTTCGATAACTTTCCCAGTTAGAACATTGTCTTGTGCCAACACAACATTACTTAACATCAGTAATGCAATGAAAAACAAGCTAACATGATTCAGTAAAATTTTATGTTTCATCTTGTAATAAGAGTTTGGGTTTGAAGTCACAAACTTAGTCCTGTCATATTACCTGCCTGTAACCGAAGGGTTATCTTAAACCAAGGGGAAATGATTAAATCTTTAAGAATAGTGTTACAATATTAGAGATATATTAATGCCCTATTTAATGGCGGAATAATGCTATTTCTAGTATAATAAATTAATCGGGAGGGAAAATTGATTCAGAAACTATGATATTTTTATCAGACGAAAAAGTATATATGTAACCTGAATTGATTAACTTCTTATAACCATAAATCTTAGTATCACCTTCTATCATAAATTAGGCTCTTGAAATACACTATTTTCAAGAGCCTAATTTATGATGGATAGCTTGACAACCTCTATTTAGTTATATTCGTGACTTCAGTCTTATAAATAAACCTGTCTGAGGAAAAATACATGTACTTTCCATTAATCTCAATATTATTTGTTTTGGGAATTTCGGCGACTTTCTTTCCATCCTTATCAATTACAATGGTTATATCATTATTATTAATAAAAGTCCAATCTAGATATTTATCCGATATTTTATAGTAACTATTCTTTAAGTATTCGCCTTGTTTATTAAAATTATGGTCTAGCACAGTAATTGTAAATTCATCGTTATAAACATAATACTTTGTACTGTCTATCTCGTAAAGAGTTTTATATGTTGAAGCACTGGTTTGAATGTACACGCTATTTTTCACGAAACCATTCCATTCACGTAGCTCCTTTTTCTCCATCTCTTTAGTCATAATCATTTCTCCATTTTCTAATGAGTATTTAGAAATTGCCCTTTTGTGCATGATTATAAGGGTATCCCTGTCAAAATAATAATTTTCAATAAGCCCTTTTTGTTCAAGCTGATTGATATATTTTATACTACCGTCATTATTAAATCTAGCAATAAAAGGTTTTTTTTGTTTCATTCTATAATAACCGCCTAATAGAGAATAACCCAAATTGAAAAGATAGAACGAATCTTTCTTATGAAATAAAATAGATTCACTACATTCTATATCTGTAGGGAAAAATGTCTCAGAAATTACATTTCCTTGATAGCTCATTCTCAAAAGCCTATCAACAGTGGCAATAACAAAACTGGTTGAATCTCGAAAAAAATTAGACGTCAAAAAGCAATTACCTTGATAATTAAAATCTGCACATTCACGTGCCACTGGAATATCATAGCTCCACCCTTTACCTGTTTTAACATTAATACTATTGATTTTATTATTCAAAAAAATCAATGAAGTATCTCGATAAATATACTTGCGAGAAAGCCCCTTTTTAAAAGATAAGTCATCTCGTTCCCAAACCATATTTCCAGTTAGTAAATCAATACCATAAAGTCCATCATTTTTCCTGAAAAGCTTATTTTTATAGGTAATACCTACATTGGCATCATAAAATGAAAAAAGCAAAGGATTATCTACTTCCCATAGTTCTTTGCCTGTTTCAGTATCAATTCCAAAATTTTTGTTTCTTAAAGCCAACACAAGAAAATTGTTAGAAAAAGACAAGTCTTGGGTTTTTAAATTAATTTCTTTATACCATTTTAAGTCGTTTTTAATCGGATTAAATATCCCTAAAAAAACTTTATTAGTTTTTTCAGTATTAGGTAATCCATTGAAAATTACTGAATAATGATTTTTTAAAGAATCATATTTCATTCCTAAAATTTTATGACTGAATGAGTATTTTTCAGCCAAAATAGGTTCTTTATTATCTTTTATTCTGTAGCCAATAGTATCTGTTTGGTTTTTAAATTGAATTATTTGTCCTTTTAATGAGCTTAATAAAAATGTGTATAGGAAAAGTAATAGGCAAACTTTTTTCATTGATTTTAAGTGTTTGTATGTGTATTATTTATTGATTATTCGAAAAATCATCTTATTTGATTTTATACAATATTAATACGATTTTGAATAGAAAATTAAAATTCAAGTAATAATAGTTTTACTCTTTACTGGTAAATAAAATATATTTAAAAAATTAAATGCAACCTAGTACTCTTTAACTGCATCTTATGTCTGAAATATAGAAGAATTCTATTTTTGATTCCAAAACTCATCAACTTTAAAGCATTCGCTTAAACCAAAATCAATTGTATTTTAAGAGACTCTACCATTTATAAGAATAATTAACCGTTTAGGGTACTTTGTATTGCAAGGTACTATCTTTTACACATATCTTTAGCACTATAAATATGTAAACAGTAAGCGTACAAGTAATTTCTAAACAAATAATTTAATATTCTAAACAACAAGAAAATGAAAACCTTACTTAGAACCCTCGCCATTGCGTTATGCTCAACAGTGTCCTTGATTGCTAATGCAGGCGATGATGCAACAAATGGTAGAAAGACATTAAAAGTCGCTATTTATCCTGCAACGAATACTATGAAAATGAGCGTAGTAGTTGAGAAGCTTGTCGGCAGACAACTATCTGTAAGATTAAAAAGTGAATCTGGCTTTGTGTTGCATTCTGAATATATTAGAAAAAAGGATACGTTATACTTTGGGAAGTTTAATTTAGAAGAATTGGAAGATGGTAAATATTTAATTGAAATCTTTGATGGTGAAACTAAAATCGTTAAAAATATAGAAATAGGAACGATAAAACCTCAGGTTGTTGCTAATGAGCGTTTTATTACGATGAATTAGGTGGTTATTTAAAGTAATCACTCCCCTGTGTTTGTGTGCCACAAACCACGGATGGAGAAGCTTTTATTCCTAGCGAGGGACTTAAGTCCCTCGCTAGGGATAAATATCTTGATTTTCAGATATTTATACACTTATGAATAATCCTTCTCCGTGGTCTGTGGCACACCATAGCCGTCAGGCTATTGATTTATTTTATTAATTTTGTCTTCAAAATCTGATACAATGAATTTAGAAGATATATCAAACTCAATTGAGTTTTTAGAAATT